>VGZX01000004.1 GCA_016872415.1 SAR202 cluster bacterium
CCTCGGAGAAAGGCGCGCCGGGCGAAGCGCCGGCCTCCGCCGAGGCAGACGGCCCGCCCCCGCCCGAAGTCATCATCATGGAACAGGCGAAGGAATCGCCCGACCGGCCCAAGGCGACGCTGCCGTTCCGCGTCTTCGCGAAGGACTGGAGCCTGCCTCCGCTGTCGCTGTTGCGCCCGCCGGAGCCGCCTGTCGCGGCCGACCATGAGCAATCGACCATTTCGAAGGCGATCGAGCAGGCGCTGGCCGAGCATGGCGTGGAGGTGCGGGTCGCGGAGATTCGACCCGGTCCGGCGGTCACGATGTATGGCCTGGCACCGGGTTGGAATTACCGCGGCGCGAAGAGCGCGGCGAACGGGGCGCCGGGAGAGGGACGCTCCCGCGTCCGCGTCGACGCGATATTGGCGCGCGAGAAGGACCTCGCGCTCGCGCTGGCCGCGCCGAGCCTGCGTATCGAGGCGCCGGTGCCGGGCGAGTCGGTCGTCGGCATCGAGGTGCCGAACCGCAAATCGCAAGTCGTCACCATGCGGACGGTGATGGCGTCCGAGTCCTACAAGAAGGCCTTGGAGAAGGATGGCCTGCCGGTGGCGTTGGGCGTCGGCTCGGCCGGCGAGCCGACGGCTATCGACCTACTCACGATGCCGCACCTGCTCATCGCCGGGGCCACGGGCAGCGGCAAGAGTGTGTGCATCAATACGATCATCGCCTCGCTGATCAAGGACCAGCACCCCTCGAAGGTGCGGATGCTGCTCATCGACCCGAAGCGCGTGGAGCTCACGCCGTACAACGGCATACCGCACCTAGTGAACCCGGTCGTGGTGGAGCCTGACCGCGTGGTGCGGCTGATGCGCGGCGCGGTGGAGGAGATGCTGCGCCGCTACAAGCTGCTGGAGGAGGCGGGGAGCCGCAACATTCAGTCCTACAATAAGAACCCGAGGGCGAAGGGGAAGCTGCCCTACTTCGTCATCTGCATCGACGAGCTGGCCGACCTGATGATGACCTCCGCAGTGGACGTCGAGCAGTGCATCATCCGGCTGGCGCAGCTGGGCCGTGCCACCGGCATCCACATGATCATCGCCACGCAGCGCCCATCGGTGAACGTCATCACGGGCTTGATCAAGGCGAACATGCCAAGCCGCATGTCCTTCTCAGTCGCCTCGCAAATCGACTCGCGCACCATCCTGGATACCGCCGGCGCCGAGAAGTTGCTGGGGCGAGGCGACATGCTGTTCTTGCCGTCGGACGCGGCAAAGCCGCGGCGCATCCAGGGCGTCTACATCTCGGAGGAAGAGGCGGAGGCGCTCGCCAATTTCTGGCGGGCTCAGAACGGGCCGCCTCCGGAGCCGATCGACCTCGAAGGGCTGGCTCGTGCCGCCGAGAAGGTGAAGTCGCCGGCAGGTGGCGACGCGGATGACGACGCGGACGGCGATGACGCCCTGAGCGGCGATGACCGCCTGTACGAGCGCGCGCTGCAGATCGCCGTCGCCAACAAACAGGTGTCGACGTCGATGCTCCAGCGCAAGTTGCGCATCGGCTACCCACGCGCCGCGCGACTGATGGAGCAGTTCGAGGAAGAGGGCGTGGTGGGGCCAAGCCGCGAAGCCGGCAAGCCGCGCGAGGTTATCTACCAGCCGCCGAGCCCGGCAACGCCTCCGCCCGAGCACTAGGGCAAGGGCCGTCGAGGGCGGCAGTCGGTTCGCCACCACCCAACCGAACCGGGATTGTACCAGGGCTAGGCGTCGTTCGACGTTTATTACCTAGTGGTGGTGATTCGCGGGAGAGCCGCTATCAGCCGAGCGCTCCATGGCCTCGAAAATCGGCCAACCGACGTGCTCGTGATTCATTGACCAAGTCTCGAAAAGCATCTAAATATCCGTACATTGCCACGGCTCAGCAGGCGGTGGCGGGCAGGCGCGCAACTGCCAAAAGGCGATGACGATGCAAGCTGCACAGGTCACGCGGGTCCAGCGGGTCGCTCCACGAGCGCAGGCCGCCGCCGCTCGGCCGGCGTCCATGCCGCGGTGGATGTATAGCTTCGGCGCCTTCCATTTCGGCGCCGCCCCGATGGACAGCCTGCAGCTGCTGTTCGTGACCGCCGTGCTCGGCACGACCCCCGCGATCACCGGCCTCGTCGATGCCATCGGTTATCTCGGCACTATCGTCACATCGCTGATGCTGGCCGTGTGGCTGCGGCCCACCGGCAACATCGCCCGCCTGTTCGTGTGGACCGTGGCGGGCATGGGCGTGGCGATGATTTGCTTCGCGCTCGTGCAGAGCACGCTCCTCGCCATCCTGCTCGCCTTCGTCATCGGCCTGCTGCAAGGGCCGCCCAGTGTCGTCGCTCCGCTGCTCGCGGCCGAGCATGTGCGGGCGCAGCTGGACAACCCGTTCACGCATCTCAGCCGCGCATCGTCGCTGGGGGCGGGCATCGGCGTCGCGCTGTCGGCGCTGTGGCTGGTCATGGCCGTCGACATGGTGACGCAAGGCATGGCGCTGCGCCTGTTGTTCGCCGGGCTTGGCGGCATCGCTATCGCGGGCGCGTGGTGGGCGCAGATCACGCTGCGCGCCCCCAAGCCGGTGCGCCGGCTGGCGCAAACCGGGCAACCGCCCGCCGAGCCGCCCGTGGACGCCACGTCGCTGCTGGCCCAGCTCAGTTGGAGCGAGAAGGCGGTCGCCACCGCGGCCAGGAGCGTGCGCGCGCCGCTGCTCACCGACGCCCTCTTCTTCTACCTAGCCGCGACCACGCTACTGGCGGTTGGCGTCGGCATGTCGTTCACCGCCATCCACTCGTTCACGGCGTCCGAGCTGGGCGCGCCGTTGAGCCTGCTGATGGTCGCCATCCTCGCCATGCGGTTCATCGGCTTCTACATCTCGGGCCCGGCGGGCCGGGGCCGGCCCTCGCTGCTGGCCTTCCAGAGCCAAGGCGTGGCCGCGATGATGCGCGCGGTCTCCATCGCGCTCCTCGGGGTGGTGGCGCTCGTGCTGGACGGCCCGGCCGCCATCGCGGGGGTGTTGCTGCTGGTGGCGCTGTGGGGCATGTCGCTCGGCATATTCAACGTCATGGGGGCGCAGATCACCGCCGACCTCGCAATGCCAGGCCGCTGGCGCCAGAGCCAGGCGCTGTTCACCACTCTCACGAACGTGGGGGCGCTTCTCGGCGCGCTGTTCGGCGGCTACATCGCGGGCGTGCTCGGCTTTGGCCCCATGTTCCTGATCGCCGCCGCGTGCACCGCTGTCGCGGCGCTACTGCTGCTGCGGAGTTAGGCCGTGAACATCATGGCGCGGCTCGCGGCCGTCACCACGCCCATCGAGGCCGCGCGGATGCGCGTGGCGGCGGCGTTCGGGCGCGTTTGGTACGCGGCCCTGGCCCGCCTGCCGCTGCCGTCGTATCACAAGTGGACGGGCATGCTCGACTACCTCGTCCAGCTGATCCGCACGCCCGCGCCGCAGGCCGACCCGGCCGACCCGACGACGGACCCGCTCATCCAGTTCGTGGAGCACGCGGGTCAGCGGTGGGCATGGCGGCGCACCGCGTGGATAGCGCAGACATCGGAGCTGGCGTCGGCGCTGGCCGACGTGATGACAATGACGCTGAAATCGCTGGACATGCCTAGCCATGTCGCGACCAGCGGGCAGACGGTGGAGATCGTCTCGCAGTATTGCCCTTTCATCCGCAGCATGGTGCGCGGCATTCCGGTGACGAAGCAGGTGTGCCAGCGGGTTTGCGGCGAGCGGCACTCGCTGTTCAACTCGATCGTGTCGGGGTTGCCGGTGCCGGTGGAATACACGGCGCCGTCGAAGATGGGCCACGGCGACACGCGCTGCGTGAAACGGCTGCGCGTGATGCGGGCTGCCGGGCGTGAGGGTTAGCGTCCGCTCGCGGATCGAACCGTCGCCGTGTACAGAGCCCCGCTCCAACAGCGGGGCTCTCGCTTCTTGGGAGGGCCAGGAGAGGCCTTGGCCGTCTAGTGCTTGTGGACAGCCGGCAGCGCGTCGACCTCGGCAAGCCGCGCTTGCAGCCCCTTCCAGATGTGGTCGTACTCCTTGAGCACGTCCTTACTGGCGAGGACGCTGGGCTTGGTGTCGGTGCGGTAGTCGCGCCGCATCGCGACCTGGCCGAGAAACGCGAGCCCCAGATCCTTCGCGAGCTGCTCGCCGGCGCCGCCGCCGAACATATCGCCGGTCATGTTCTCCACGATGCCGAGGACGTTGACGTTGAGCTTACGGACCATGTTGATGGAGCGCTTGGCGTCGAGCGCGGCGAGACTCTGCGGCGTCGTCACGATCACGAAACCGTCCAGCGTCAACGTTTGCATGATGGTCAGCGGCGCGTCGGACGTTCCCGGCGGCAGGTCGACGACGAGAAAGTCCAGGTCGCCCCACTCGGTCATCTGGAGGAATTGGTTGATCGCGTTATGGATCATGGGACCGCGGAAGATGATCGCCTCGTCCTCCTTCTCTTGGAAGAAGGACATGGAGACGACGCTGACGCCATGGGCCTCCGCCGGCTCGATGCGGCCCTCGTGGACGTGCGCGGGCTCGGTGGCGCCGATCACCTTGGCGACATTGGGGCAATCGATGTCGGCGTCGAGCAGGCCCACGCGGAAGCCCTGCTTGGCGAGGTAGGCGGCGAGGTTGACGGCCACGGTGGTCTTGCCGACGCCGCCCTTCCCGCTATAGACGCCGATTTTGGTCTTGATGCGGCCCAACGTTTCGGTGATGCGCCGGCGCTGCTCCCACTGGCCCTTGATCTGGCGCAGGCGCGCCTGGCGCTGTTCTTCCGACATCTGCGGGGGCTGGTGCTGGTGTGTCATTCGTCGCTCCTCGGAGCCGCGCGGGTCGCGGGCAAGCAAGCGCCCCGACGGGTGATCGGGGCGCGCGAGATGGAGATTAGGATAGCACGTCAGTCGATGCCGAGGAGCTTCTTGCCCTCGTCGGTGATGCGCTCGGGGCTCCACGGCGGCTCGAAGACGATTTCGACGTTGACGTCGTTGACGCCCTCGAGCTCGGCGATGGCCCACTCGGCCTGTTGCGCGATGTAGGGGCCCATGCCGCATCCGGCGGCGGTGAGCGTCATCGTGACCTTCACGTTGTTCTCGGGCGTCACGTCCACGCCGTAGATCAATCCGAGGTCTACCACGTTCACGGGAATCTCGGGATCGTAGACGTCGCGGAGAGCGTCCTTCACCTGCTCGGTCGTCAATGACTGCGCCATCGCCGTTCCCTCTTTTCTAGGCCATGATCGGCTTCAAGGACTATTGTAGGAAAAGGCGATTTCCATTGTCAAGAATTACTGGCGGGCGGCTTGGCTGTCCACGACGGCCTTCACGAACGCCTCCGCGTGTTCGCGGCTGCCGGCCAGCGCGAAATACATCGTGGCGCCGAACCGCGTCACCATGAGGTGCAAGCCCGGCTCAATGGGCCGGTGATACGCCCTTTGACCTTCCACGGCGGCCGCCTCCAGGCCAGCCTTGCCGGCGAAGCTGTCCAGCGTCCAGCCGAGCATCAGGCCGCCCACGCCCGCGTTGCCCACCGCGATGATGCCAAGCCCGGCTTCGCGGAAGGCTTCGGGCCGTGGGCTCGCCCGGCACCCGCGCGATATCGCTGGCGTAGACGGCGAATGCATGGTTCTCCAGCTTGATGGAGGCCAGGGCGCCGTCGAGCCCGGCCGCTTCCACGCCGCGCCCCGCCAGCAGCGTGTCGACACCCGAGGAGGCGTTGCGGATGAAACCGGCCGCGATGGCCTCGCCCGGCGCGTCCTCGGGCAATAGGCGCACCGTGTGCCACAGCTCCGGATAGCGCGATGCGATGCTGGCCCGCGTGTCCGAGGACCAGGCGCGTTGGAGGTCGCTGGCCCAGACGGGGTCAGTCGAGGCGCCGAGGTGCAGCGCGGACCCGCTCGCGGTGACCCACGACAACTGCCTTGCTCTGTCGCCCGCCTCGATGCGCGCGGCAAGGGCAGAGGCCGCCCGCGCGTCTCGCAGGTCGGCGTAAACGCCCCATTCGCTCCGCGCGGCGCGCGCGGCGACCTCCAAGACGTGCGGGACGCTGTGAGTTTGGCCGGCGAGATCGCTGTCGCCGAACGCCGAGGTTGCCAAGCGCACCCCTTGCGCGCTCCCGCCGTAAACGTAGGCGTTCAGCTCCACATCGGGGATGCCGCGCGCCTCGAACCCCGGCGGTAGCTCCGGCTCGCCCGGAGTGGCGGCCGCCACGCATGCCGCGAGCGAGCTTATGGCGGCCAACAAGGTGGCAAGCGTCGAGACAGCGGACCTAACGCGGCGAAGGCGCATGCGGGCGCTCCCCTTTCGATGCGATCGCGGCGACCTCTTGCGTCGCCATCAGTTTCTTCACTTCCACCATCTCGTCGCGGAGCAGCGCCGCCTTCTCGAACTCCAGGTTCTTGGCGGCGGCGCGCATTTGTTTGTCCAGGTCGGCCGCCAGCTTCGCGAGGTCCACCTTCGAGAGGTCGCGGCGCACCGCGTACTCGGCTTTCGGTTCGGCGGCCTCGCGCACGCGCTCCGTGATGTCGTGCACGGCCTTCACGATGCCCTCCGGCTTGATGCCGTGCGCCTCGTTGTAGGCGCTCTGGATCGCGCGGCGCCGCGTCGTTTCGTCCATCGCGGAGCGCATGGAATCGGTGACGCGGTCGGCGTACATGATGACTTGGCCGTTCACATGCCGCGCCGCCCGGCCCATCGTCTGGATGAGCGACGGGGTCGAACGGAGGTAGCCTTCCTTGTCGGCGTCAAGGATGGCGACGAGGCTGACCTCGGGTAGGTCGAGGCCCTCACGGAGGAGGTTGATGCCGACGACGACGTCGTAGATGCCGAGTCGCAAGTCGCGCAGAATCTCGATGCGCTGCAGCGTGTCGACCTCGGAGTGCAGATAGTGCACCTTGACGTTCATCTCCCGCAGGTAGTCGGCCAGCTCCTCCGCCATGCGTTTCGTCAGCGTCGTCACGAGAGAACGTTCGCCGCGCCGCACGCGCAGGTTAATCTGCTCGAGCAGGTCGTCGATCTGTCCTTTGGTCGGTTTAACTTCAATCGTTGGGTCGACCAGGCCCGTTGGGCGGATCACCTGCTCGACCACTTGCTGGCTCTGCTGCATCTCATAGGGCCCCGGCGTGGCCGACACGAAGACCACCTGATTCACGCGGCGCTCGAACTCCTCGAAGCTCAACGGGCGGTTGTCGCGCGCGGAGGGGAGCCGCCAGCCGTAGTCGATGAGCTGGTCCTTGCGCGACATCTCGCCGTGGAACATGGCGCGGAGTTGCGGCACGCCCATGTGCGATTCGTCGATGAACATGAGGTAGTCGTCGGGGAAGTAGTCGAGCAGCGTCCACGGCGCGCTGCCGCGCGGGCGGCGGCCAATGGGCTGCGAGTAGTTTTCGATGCCGGCGCAGTAGCCGGTTTCCTTCAGCATCTCCAGGTCATACTTCACGCGGTGCTCGAGGCGCTGCGCTTCCAGCAGCTTGTTGTGCTGGCGGAACCACTCGATGCGCTCCCGCAGCTCGTCCTCGATGTCGACGACGGCCGCGTCGAGCTTGTCTTTCGACGTGACGAAGTGCTTGGCCGGGTAGATGTCGATGCGGTCACGCTCGGCGATCAGCTCGCCGGTGAGCGGGTCGAGCACGACGATGCGCTCCACCTCGTCACCGAAGAACTGGATGCGGACGGCGTGATCGTCGTAGGCGGGCAAAATCTCCAGCGTGTCGCCACGGATGCGGAACTTCGTGCGGGCAAGGTCGTAATCGTTCCGCTCGTACTGCATTTCGATCAGGCGGCGCACCATCTTGTTACGGTTCTTGCGCTCGCCTTTCCGCACCGTTTCGACGAAGTTGAAGTATTCCGACGGCGAGCCCAAGCCGTAGATGCAGGAGACCGAGGCAACGACGAGGGTGTCGCGGCGCGTCATCAGCGCGCGCGTGGAGGCGTGGCGCAGTTTGTCGATCTCGTCGTTGATGTCCGCTTCCTTTTCGATGTAGGTGTCGGTGCTGGGAACGTACGCCTCCGGCTGGTAGTAGTCGTAGTACGAGACGAAGTATTCGACGGCGTTGTTCGGAAAGAACTCGCGGAACTCCGTCGCCAGCTGCGCGGCGAGTGTCTTGTTCGGCGCGATCACCAAGGTGGGCTTTTGTATCGCCTCCACCACCTTGGCCATGGTGTAGGTCTTGCCGGAGCCGGTCACGCCGAGCAGCGTTTGGGCGCGCATGCCAGCGCGCACGCCATCCGCCAGCTTGTGGATCGCCTGCGGCTGGTCGCCGCGCGGCTCGAAGTCGGAGACGACTTTGAACGGCACGCCTTCGTCGGTGCGTTGAATCGATAGTGTCATGGCTGCTCTCCCAGCATGCACCGCAAGAGGGCGCGGATCCGCGGCGTCTCGCGAAGGGCCTCAGCGAACCGGTCGATCGCTTCCTTGTTCACCATCATGGGGCCACGGCCGAAGCGCGGGCCATGGTAGTAGCAAAACCGCAGCGCCTCGGCGCCGTCGTCGTAGCGCAGCAGTTGAATCGTGGGCTCATGCCAAGGCGTCGGCTTCGCTGCCTCCTCGACGATTTGGCCGGCGCCCCACGGCATCGCGAAGGGGCGCGGCACGGGGCGCGAAGCTGTCGCGGGCTCGGCTACGGGCTTGCTCATCCGCTTGACCATGGCATCACCTCCGCCGGCGCGGCTCTAGCGGCCCACCATTCATGGTAAGCCTGGCGTCGCTACAGTGTATCGCGACGGGGATCAAACGGCCCGGCGCGCCAGCCACACCATGTCATCGCTGTGGGGCCGCAGCGGGCCGCCCTTGAAGTCGCCGTGGACCGCCTCCGGCGCGAACCCGGATAGGCGGAGCAGGTGCTCCATCTCGAAGCGGAACGTGTAGCGCACGTCGAACTCGTGGTGCAGGCGCCGCGAGACCTTGCCGCCGGGCCGCACCTCGCGGAGATCGACCCGGACGTGGTTGACCTGGGCCAGGTGGTCCCACCGATTGCGTCCGTGGATCGACCAGTAGCGACCGCCGCGCCCCTGCCGCACGTCGCGCAGGTGAAAGGGCGAAGTGTCCTCGTCGGCGAGCATCGAGATGTCCGGGTTGAAGAGGTCGAACGCGAGCAGGCCTCCCGGCGCGAGGTGCTCCGCGGCCGTCTGGAGCGCTGCGAACTGATCCTCGACCATGAGCATCGATTGGAATGAGCGGAAGGGCATGACAGCCAGCGCGAACCGCCGGTCGAGGCGCATCGTCCGCATGTCGTCGACGCGCAGGTGAATGCGGGAGCCGTATGGCGATGCGTCCGCTTTCCGCCTCGCGACGTCGAGCATCCTTGGCGACGCGTCGATGCCGGTGACGTCGGCGCCGGCCGCCGCCATTCGCAGCGTGACGCGGCCCGTTCCGCAGCCCAACTCCAGCACGGGGCCATGCGCCTCCGAGGCCAGGCGCGTGTAGAACGGCAGGTCGTGCTTCAGGTATGCGTAAACCTCGTCGTAGGTCTCTGCCCATGCGTCGAACCATTGCGCCGGTTGCACGTTTACGCGGGTTTCGAGCGCGAGGCGCGTGTCTTGGGGGCGGCGGCTCGTGAGCGGCCGCCGGTCGAGCGCGGGTGCTTCGGCGTGGGGCCGCTGGGCGCCGGACCGCCAGCCGTGGCCTCCGTCTCGGTGCGCGGCATCGGCAGCGAGGCAAGCGGAGCGGGCGCGGCCCTGGCGACCTGCTCCGCTTCGCGCAGGATGCGCTCGGCGGTAAGGTAGTGCTCCAGCGCTTGCCCGTGGGGGTGCCCCGCGCGCTCCCAGAGCGTGTATGCGAGCTGCTCGATCTCTCGTTGCGCCGGCATGACTTGTTCCTCCTGATGTCGTGTGCCGTGCGACCTGTGGTGGTCGATGCGCGCACCAGTCTAGGGAACGAGATGCGCCAGCGGAACCGGGAAACGATGCGGGAAAAATGAACAGGGGAGAGAGCGAGCTCCCTCCCCTGCCATCATCTTACCGCGGACACCAGCCGATTACTTCTTGCCAGGCTTGGCGGCGGGCTTGGCGGCGGGCTTGCCAGCGCTCTTCATTGTCCGTGCCCTCCTTTCATCGGATGCTGGTGGACAATCATTCGGGCCTGCCGTGTCATCGACCATGACCGACGAGACGCAGCCTTCGGCGCGTTTGGCCCTATCAGGTAATGTCGTTGGTTGCGCGAAGCCGGAGCCGCTGCGCGAACGCTCGCGGCCGGTTTGGCGGTGAGGGGGCCGGTGTTTGGAATCGACGTGTGAGGGATCGTGGCTATTGAACCCAGTGTCCGCACAGCGATCCGAACGATGTCGTGTCTCTCGATAGGCTCGGCATCGTGGCTTAGGGCCACTGGCTGGCTATCTTTGAAACGTCGTGACGACGGCGCGTACATGCTGAAAGGCACGACCTAAGAGTGTGTTGAAACTAGTGAAGATTAGATCATTCCTTTCACGTCACGTCAACGGAGAAACAGGCCTGTTGCCGGGCGATTTCAGTGGAGTTTCGCGAGTTGCCGTCCGAGGCCCCACGCGCTCTCAGCGGGGAGCGCCGAGTCGGCGCAGCGCGCGGCGCACGCGCTCCTCGACCGGCAGGCCCTCGGCGGACTCGACCGCCAACGCCTGCCGCGCCTCCGCGGCCGAGAAGCCGAGCCCCAACAGCCATTGCAAGGCGGGGTCGCCGGCGTCGTTGGAGGTGGCCGCCAGGACGGTCGCGGGAATGCCGGCGCTCTCCTCCAGCTTGCCCTTGAGTTCCAAGACGATGCGCTCGGCGGTGCGCTTGCCGACGCCGTGGGCTCGCGTCAACGCGCGCGTGTCGCCGGCGACGATCGCGGCGGCGGCGTCGGCGGGCGAGAGGGCGGATAGCACGGCGAGCGCGACACGCGGCCCAACGCCGTTCACTTGCAGGAGCGCCTCGAAGAGCTGCAGGCCGGGCGCGGTGGCGAAACCGTAGAGCTGCAAGTCGTCCTCGCGCACCACCAGGTGCGTGTGCAGGTGCACCCGCGACTCGTCGGCTCGCATGCTTGCGAGATCGCTGGCGGGGACGGACACCTTCAGTGTCACGCCGCCGCCGATGCGAACGAGGGCGAAATCGGCGCCGCGGGATACGAGCACGCCTTCGATGGCGGCGACGAGGCTCATGCCGTTCGCACCTTGGCCGTCACCCGCCAGTGCGCGAGGTGGCAGAGGGCGACGGCGATGGCGTCCGAGGCGTCCTCGGCGATCGGCTCGGGCGGCAGGCCGAGCACTAGCTGTAGCGTGCGCTGCACCTGTGCCTTCGTGCTCGCGCCATAGTCGGCAACGGCGCTCTTCACCTGCGACGGCAGATAGCGATGGACCTCCATGCCCGCGCCGGCCGCCAGCAGCAGTCCCACGGCCTGCGCCTGCCCCACCGCGACCGCCGACTTGGCGCCACGCTCCGGCGCGACGAACGGCTCTTCGATGGCGAGGTGGTCAGGGCGCCACGCATCCACCACTTGCCCGAGCGCCAGATAGAGGAAGCGCAATCGCTGATGCACCGGTTGTCCGCGCGGTGCGTCCAGCGTGCCCCACGCCACGCAGCGGACGCTGGGCCCCGCCACTTCCAGAACGCCGTAGCCCATGTGCTGCGTTCCTGGGTCCACGCCGAGTACGCGCACCGGTCAACCTCCCCGCAGGCAAAACGAATGGCGCCTGCCTCGCGGCTGACGCCATTCTATGATGCCCATGTCCCATGGAGAACGGCCTGCCGCCACGCCTGCCGCCAACTATGCGGCGCCGTATTCCTCCAGCGCTTCCTTGGCGAAGTCGGCGTTGGTGAACACCTGTTGCACGTCGTCCAATTCCTCGAGGCGGTCCATCAGGCGCAACGTTTGCACGGCGGAGCCGCCGTCGAGCGCCAGCGTCGTCTTCGGCACCATGCCGATGGTTGCGTTCGAGGCTTCGAGCCCGGCGGCCTTGACGATCTTGGTGATCGCTTCCAGGGAGGCGGGCGGGCCGATGATCTCCAGCGAGCCGTCTTCCACCTTGAAGTCGTCCGCTCCGGCGTCGATGGCGGCGAGTGCAACCTCCTCCGCCTTCGCCTCGTCAACGTCGTCGACGGTGACGATCGCCTTGCTGTCGAACACCCAACCGACGGAGCCGGTTTCGCCAAGGTTGCCGCCGCCGCGCGTGAAAGCCGCCCGCACTTCGGAGGCCGTGCGGTTGCGGTTGTCGGTCATCGCCTTCACCAGGATCGCGGCGCCGCCGGGCCCATAGCCCTCGTAGGCGATCTCCTCGAAGCGCGCGCCGGAGTCGCTGACGCCGAGGCCCTTCTTGATAGCGCGCTCGACGTTCTCGCCGGGCATGTTCGCCGCGCGCGCCTTGTCCACGGCGAGGCGCAGGCGGAAGTTCATGTTGACGTCGCCGCTGCCACCCTCGCGCGCGGCGACGGATACTTCGCGGGCGAGCCGGGTAAAGGCGGCGCCCTTCTTCGCGTCGAGCGCCGCTTTCTTGTGCTTGATCGTCGCCCATTTGGAGTGACCGGACATGTGCTCATCTCCAACGTCCCGCGAACCGGCGGGTATGAGGTTCCAGGCATCAGTGGGATTCTAGCATCGGGGGCGCGCCGGGAGAGAACGCCTAGGCTTGCGGCGGCGCCGGAGCCTGGGGCGCCTGGCCGGCATCCCGATGGTGGGAGCGGCGCCGTCGCGGGCGGAGCGGGCGCGCCGGCTTGGGGGCCGCCACCGGTCGAGGCTCGAGGCCCTGGGGTATGGCGACGCGCATGCGTCTCGCGGCCAGGTCGACCTCCACCACCACGTCGCCGATGGCGGGAAGCAGCCACTCTTGCCGCTCGTCGCGCACCACGAATACATCGTTGGCGCCGGTTTCCAGCACCTCGACCAACCGGCCAAGCGGCTCGCCCGACTCGGCCACGACATCCATGTCGATGATCTGATAGTGGTAGTAGGTGCCTTCGGGCGGCTTGGGGACGGCGCGTTCCGGCACGAACACCGGCTCGCGCACCAACTCTGCGCCCGCCTCCGGGCTGTCGATGCCGTTGAGCTTCACTAGCAGGATGTGCTGCTGTGTTTGAACGCGGGCGACCACGAAGCGTTGGCCCTTGATGTGGATGGCCGCGCGCGGCCGGAACCGTTGGGGGTTGGCTGTCTGCGGAAGGATGCGCAAGCGGCCGTCGTGGCTGTGCGTGCCGACGACAACGCCAACCTGGACATAGGCATCCAGGGCCGCGGGTTTGGCGTCCGGCGTGGAAGCGGCGGTCTGTTCCTTGGGGGGCTTAGACGATCTCGAGGGTGACACGCTGGTCGTGCTTGATGGCCGCGACGCGGAGGAGCACGCGCATCGCCTGGGCCACCCGGCCTTGGCGGCCAATGATCTTGCCTTTGTCGTCGGGGTGGACCTCGAGCTTAATCACCACTTGTCCGTCGGCCACCTCTTCCGCGACCTTCACGTCGTTCGGATTGGCGACGATGGACTTGGCGATGAGTTCGACCAACTCCTTCATTAGGCTCCGGCTTTCCCTGTTACGCCCTGACTCTTCAAGATCTGCGCGACGGACTCCGATGGCTGTGCCCCGGCCTTGATCCAGTATTGGACGCGCTCTTGATTGATCGACACCGTTGGAGGGTTGGTCAGCGGGTTGTAGATGCCGACCTGCTCGACGAACGCGCCATCGCGGGGAGCCGCGATATCGGCCACCATGATGCGATAGCTGGGTTGCTTCTTCTTGCCTACGCGGCTCAAACGGATGCGGAGCATGAAAGGGCAGACTCCTGGGACACAAATTCCTAACGTCAGCAAAAAGCGATTGTAGAGTGGCGCCATTGCCTTGTCAACGCGACAAACGCCTTGAGGAAGCCGTTGTCGGGCCACGCGCCATCCGCGCCGGCATGCCGGGAACTCCACCGTGACTCCCGCCTTGACATCAATGCCCCACGCTCAATCGGGAGGTCAATGGATCGGGCAGGCCGGCCTCCGCCATGAGCCGTTGCGTCTCCGCGATGTCCTACCAGACGCGGCCGAGCGAGATCGCCTCGGCCCCCTCATCGTAAACGGCGTACGCGGCGCGCGGATCGCCGTCGCGGGGCTGCCCCACGCTGCCGGGATTGACCGCTACGCGCAGGTTGCCCAGCTCCACGCGCAGGCCGTCGGGCCCCGGCTGCCGCAGCCCATCGCCCTCGATACACGCGAACGGCAGGTGCGAATGGCCCACCAACACGACCTTGGCGCCCGTTTCGTACCATGCGTCTGTCGCCTGCCCAAAGCTCAGCAGGTAACCGCGCAGCGGGTCGGCCGGCGTGCCGTGCACCAAGACGAACGGCTCTCGCGACTCCGAGATGGGCAACGCGGTGAGGTAATCGTGGGCCTCCGGGGTGAGCTACGTCATCGTCCACCGACACGCCTCGGCCGCGAAGTAGTTGAAGTCTTCCAGCCCGAGCCGGCCGACGGCGGCCGCATCGTGGTTGCCGGTGATAGCAAGGGCGCCGAGGCTCCGGAGCCGCTCGACGCACTCGACGGGCTTCGGGCCATAGCCGACGATGTCGCCGAGGCACCAGACGGCATCCGCGGCGCCGTAGCGCTCGGCGTCGAGCAGCACCGCATCGAGGGCGGGCAGGTTGGAATGGATGTCGCTGACGATGAGCACGCGCATGGCGTCATTGTACCGGGCGGCGGCGCGGCTTTGCGTATAATCGCCTCATGACCACCGTGCGTGACATCGGCGAGTTCGGGCTGATCGACCGCATCGCGCGCCGCATCGCCGATGCCCACCTCCGGCCTCCGGCTTACGAGGAGTTCAAGCTGCGGATCGGCATTGGTGACGACGCGGCCGCGTGGCAGTTGACCGGCGGCATCGAGGTCTGCACCACCGATACGATGGTGGAGGGCACGCACTTCCGCTCCGACACGCTCTCGTGGGGCGACGTGGGCTGGAAGCTGGCGGCCGCGAATATCAGCGACATCGGCGCCATGGGCGGCATTCCGCTCTGCGCCGTCGTCACGATGGGCCTGCCCGCCACGTTGCCGACGGCATCGGTCGACGATCTGTACGACGGCATGCTCGCGGCGATGAATGCCTACCGCGCGCTGTTGGTCGGTGGCGACATCGTCAACTCGCCGGTCGCCTTCGTATCCATGACCCTGACCGGCGTTTGCGTCGGCGAGCCGATGATTCGCACGGCGGCCAGGCCGGGCCACGTCATCGGCGTCACCGGTCCATTGGGGGCGTCGGGCGGCGGCTTATGGCTGCTGCTGCAAGGGGAGGCCACCGAGACGCCGTCGGCGCAGGCCCTGCTCGCGGCGCACCGCCGGCCCGCGCCGACGCTGGAGGATGGCCGGCGGCTGTCGTATGGCGGCGTGCGTTGCGCGATGGACATTTCCGATGGGCTGGTGGCCGACCTCGGCAAGCTGACCAAGGCGAGCCGCATCGGTGCCGTCATCCGGGCCGACCGCGTCCCCGTCGCGCCGGCGTTGAGCGAGGCGTTGCCCGAGGAGGCGGCGCGCTTGGCGCTGACCGGCGGCGAGGACTACGAGGTCGTGTTCACGGCGCCGCGCGAGATCGCCGCGCGTTTGTTGCCGGAGCTGCCGCGCGCCACGCTCATCGGCGAGGTCACGGCGGAGGAACCGGGCACGGTGCGCGTGTTGGACGCGCGCGGCCAGCCGGTGCCATTGTCCAGCCACGGATGGGAGCACCTGCGTTGACGGAAGCCCCGCTCAAGGTCACCACGCGGTCGGCGGAGGAGACGCAGGCGTTTGGACGACGCATCGGCGCGCTGCTGGAGCGCGGCGACTTGGTGCTGCTGCATGGCACGCTGGGCGCGGGGAAGACGACGCTCACGCAGGGTATCGCCTGGGGCGCCGGCGTGACCAAGTACGCGCACAGCCCCACATTCGTGTTGGTGCACGAGTACGGGGGGCGCATTCCGATTTATCACTTGGACCTTTACCGTCTCGACGAGCTGCTGGAGGTCCACGATCTTGGCATCGAGGAGATGCTGGAAGAAGGCGCGTGCGTCGTCGAGTGGGCCGAAAAGGCGCCGGAGGTGTTCCCGCGCGACCACCTGGCGATCGACGTGGTTCCGGGCGTGGGCGACGAACGCACGCTGAATGCGACGCCGCACGGCGCGCGCTACGTCCGGCTGGTGCGCGACTTGCGCGAGGCGCCGAGCCGGTGAGCGACCTGCACCTCATCATCGACACCTCGACCCGCCACGGCGCGGTCGGCCTGCACGATGGAGCGGCCATGATCCGCTCCGAGGCCTGGTTGTCGCGCCATAACCATACGGCGGAGCTGCTGCCGGCAATCGATCACCTGCTCGCGGCGCAAGGCGCGACGGTGGACCTGCTGCGTGGCATCGCCGTCGCACGAGGCCCGGGCGGCTTCAGCGCATTGCGCGCGGGGCTGGGTGTCGCCAAGGGGTTCGCGTTCGCTCGCGGCATCCCGTTGGTGGGCGTTAGCACGCTGGAGGCGACGGCATACCCGCTCCGCGATGTGGGCCTGCCCATCTGCGCGTTGTTGGAAGCCGGCCAAGGGGCGGTGGCATGGGCGCGGTTCGAGCAGCGAGCGGGCGGCTGGCGGCGGGCGACGCCGGAGCGCGTGACACCGCTCGACCGCATGCTGGGCAAGGGTGGCCGCCGCCTGTTGTTCTGCGGCGAGGGCGCCAGCAGGTATCGCGGCGAGATCGAGGCTGTCGCGGGGGCGAGGGCGCGCTTCGTCGATGGGGCCCCGCACATGCGCCTGCGCGGCGTCGCCGAGCTGGGCGTGGCGCGTTTGGCCCGGGGCGAGTCCGACGCGGTGGCAAGCCTGGAGCCGCGCTATCTGCGGCCGCCGGGGATCACGCCGGCGAAGGCGACAACCGCCGTGAAATTGGGCGCCGCGCCGCGCGCGATGAGCATGTGACGGAAATCGAAGCCATGTGATAGCCTTGCGGCACTTGCCTTGCGTAAGGCGACGGCCACGCCGGGCCGATACTTCCGAGGGAGCAGCCTCCGAATGGAACGGACCCTGATTCTGCTAAAGCCCGACGCATTGCAGCGTGGCCTGTGCGGCCGCATCATCGCTCGCCTCGAGGACCGCGGCCTGAAGCTCGCTGGCATGAAGCTGATGCGAATGGACATGGCCGTGGCGCGAAAGCACTACGAAGCGCACGTGAACCGGTCATTCTTCGTCGGCCTGGCCGAGTTCATGACGTCGCGGCCCATCGTCGCGATTGCCGTCGAGGGCAAGAACGCGGTGGACGTGGTGCGCGGGACGATGGGCGCCACGGACCCGCAGAAGGCGGCCCCCGGCACGGTGCGCGGCGACTTCGGCATCGACATCGCTCGCAACCTCATCCACGGCTCCGACTCGCCCGAAGCGGCGGAGCGCGAGTTGGCGATCTTCTTCAAGCCGGAAGAGTTGTTGAGCTACGAGCGGGAAACCGACCGCTGGATCATTGAATCCTGACGAGCGGCTTGGCCTGCTTCCATATCTGCTCCAGGCGGTAGAAATCGCGCTGCTCCTCGCTGAAGACGTGGATCACCACGTCCACGTAGTCGAGCAGCACCCACCCGGAGTCCGCAGACCCCTCCCGGTGGTGCGGGGTAACGCCCTTTTGCTTGAGCGCGTACTCGACATCGTCAGCGACGGCGACGAGCTGCCGTTGGCTGCCCGCGCTCATGATCACCAGGTAGTCGGTGAAGCTCGTGGCTGGCTGGACGTCGAGCAGCACGATGTCGGTTGCTTGTTTGTCGGAGGCCGTGTCGACCGCGGCGCGTGCGAGCTCAAGTGGTTTCAGCGGTACACCTCGTGTCGTGCGAGTTGCCGCGCTCGTCATTGCGGCAAGCCGTGGTTTCACAACGATTATATGGCCGCGATGCGCCGCGCGCAGCAGGTATAATCGATGAGTCTCGTACGTCCCCTAGAACACGGCCCGCTTCGTCGAAAGGATCCGACATGGAGCCCGTGACCCGTCAGAAGTCCTCGTTTCATCGGGCGGTGTGGAACGAAGTCGCCCAACACCTGCGCTCCCGGTTCACGGCCGGGCTGCTGGTGCTCGTGCCCATCATCGGCACATACCTCATCCTCCGCATCTTCTTCGATTTTCTCGATGGGGTGCTCAAGCCTGCGTTCGAGTGGATATTCGGGCGCTACTACCCCGGTATGGGCCTGGTCACGCTGGTCATTGTCGTCTACCTCGCGGGGGTCATCGCGACGAACCTGATTGGACGCGCCTTCTTCCAGGGCATCCAACAGGCGCTCACGGTGCTGCCGGTGGTGCGCTCGGTGTACGGCGTCGTGAACCGCTTGGTCGATTCGCTCGCCGGCAAGCGCACGACGGGGCTCAACCGCGTGGTGCTGGTGGAGTATCCACACCCCGGGCTATGGACGGTGGCGTTTTTGACTGGGTTCTCGTACTCGGATTCCGACAACGAGCTGTTGGCCGTGCTCTACATTCCCACCGCGCCGACGCCCACGTCGGGTTGGCTAGCATTCGTGCCCGTCGCGCGTGTGTTCGATACCGACATTTCGACGCAGGCCGCGCTGCAGACGGTGCTGTCGGGAGGCATATCCTATCCCGAGCGATTCTTGAAGCGGCCGTTGCCGGAAGCGGAGCTTGTCGCGGCAATGCCGAGGAAGGCCAATGGCTCAACCAGCGTTCCAGCCCCCTAGGAGCTCCCGCGTCGTGGTCGCCATGAGCGGCGGCGTCGACTCGTCGGTCGCCGCCTACCTGCTGCGGCGCGAGGGATGTGACGTCATTGGCGTCACGATGCGCCTCTGGTCATCCGACGACGCCGCGATCACGCCCGACCACCAGGGCTGCTGCTCCATCGAGGACATCGAGGACGCGCGCCGCGTGTGCCAGGTCATCGGCGTGCCGCACTACGTCCTCAATGTCGAGCGCGAGTTCCGGGCGCACGTCATGGATTACTTCGTCGCCGAATACCGGCGCGGGCGCACGCCGCACCCCTGTATCGCATGCAACGACCGCATCAAGTTCGATTTCTTGATGCGCCGCGCGTCGATGATGGACGCCGGCTTCGTCGCGACCGGCCACTACGCCCGTCTCGTCACCGACGAGCGCACCGGCGCGCGGCAGCTGCTGCGTGGCGTCGACTCGTCGAAGGACCAATCGTACGTCCTTTTCGGACTCTCCCAGAGGCAGCTGGGGCATGTCTTACTCCCCGTGGGACACTTCACGAAGCAGCGGATTCGCGGCCTCGCGCTCGAAGGCGGGTTGCACCTCGCGGACAAGCGCGACAGCCAGGAGGTCTGCTTCATTCCGCAAGGCGATTACCGCGAGTTTCTCCGCAAGCATGCGACGCCCCAACCCGGCGAGTTCGTCGACAGCGCCGGTCGCGTTCTGGGCAGCCACGGTGGCATCGAGCAGTTCACGGTCGGCCAGCGGCGGGGCCTTGGCGTGGCGGCCGGCGAGCGCCTGTTCGTCACGCGGATCGAGCCGGAGACGCGGCGCGTGGTGCTCGGCCCGGCCGAGGAGCTGCTGCGGCGCGGCGCCCGGGTGGAGCGGGTGAACTACGTGGGTGGCGACGCCCCCGGCGAGCCGCTTCGCGTGAGCGCGAAGATACGTTACAACGGGCGTGACGTGCAGGCGATGCTGGAGCCGCGCGACACCGATACGGCCGACCTCTTGTTCGAGATGCCGCAGCGGGCGGTGACGCCGGGCCAGGCGGCGGTCTTTTATGATGGCGACCGCGTCGTTGGAGGCGGCTTCATCGCCGCTGCCCTAGACTAACGCTGGCCCCCCGTCGGAGGGTTCCGTGGCTGTTGTGACGCTACCGACGCAGGATGAGGAGCGACGCCTGCGGGCGGCGGGCTTCCCGCGCGTCGCCGGCGTCGACGAAGCTGGGCGCGGGCCGCTGGCGGGTCCGGTCGTCGCCGGGGCCGTGGTGCTCCCCGATCTCACGGCGAGCGCCGCCGCCGAACTGCTGCTGATCCGCGACAGCAAGATGCTCTCGGCGAGCCAGCGCCGGCGCGCGGCGGCGCTCATCCATTCGTTGACGGATGACATCGGCATCGGCGTGGCGTCGGTGGACGAGATCGACGAGCACGGCATCGCGCCGGCCACCAAGCTGGCGATGCGTCGAGCACTCTCCGGCCTGCGCCTGCCGCCCGACCATTTGCTGGTGGATGCGGTGCGTCTCGATTGGAACCGGCTGCCGTGCCTGGCGCTGGTGCGTGGAGACTCGCTCTGCACGGCCATCGCCGCCGCCTCCATCGTCGCCAAGGTGCACCGCGATGCGCTGATGGACGAGCTCGACGCCGTCCACCCCGGTTATGGGTTTGCCCGGCACAAGGGTTACGCGGCTCCATCGCACCTCGAGGCGCTCGCGCGACTCGGACCGTCACCCGCGCACCGGCGGTCGTTCGCGCCGCTGCGGCTCGCGCTGCCGCACGCCGATGCCTAGTCAGCGCACGCGCACCGGCACCGTGGGCGAGCGCATCGCCGCGAGTCATCTCGAATCGTTGGGATGGACGCTGCTCGGCCGCAACTACCGCACAAGGCTCGGCGAGGTGGACATCATCGCGCGAGACGGCGACGAGTTGGTGTTCGTGGAGGTGCGCACCAAGACAAGAAGAGCTTGGCGTTCGGCACGCCGGAGGAGTCGTTGACGCCGCGCAAGCTGCTGAGTCTCTTACACGCCGTCGTCGAATATTTGCGCGACAACGACTTGGCGCCGGCACGCTGGCGGGTCGACCTCGTCGCGATAACGCTGCGCGAAGGCCCCGCGACGATCAACCACCTGCGCGCGTTGGGACTGCCGGAATCCTGACCGCCCGCAAGGCCAGGAACAGCGGTATCTCGGCGCGGGCGCGATTCTCGGCCCTTGCCCTCGGCCCCGGCTGGCTCGCCTTGTTCGACGCCCACTCCTCGACGGCGTCGATGAACAAACCGGCGTCGGCCAGCGCGCGCACGTAATCTTGCAGGGGCCGGTGGAAGCTCCACGCCAC
Source organism: SAR202 cluster bacterium (assembly GCA_016872415.1). GTDB lineage: Bacteria > Chloroflexota > Dehalococcoidia > Lucifugimonadales > Australimonadaceae > VGZX01. The sequence continues at coordinate 20,895 of VGZX01000004.1, forward strand.
CAGGTTGGGCGCTGAGCCTGGGTGCACCTGTATGGGCACCTTGAGGGGCGAGAGGTAGTGGTCGACGCGGCGATACAGCAGTTTCCGCTCCGTGTCCTCGCCCCAGCCGCTCTGCCGGGGTATGCGGAAACTGGGGTGCGTCATCACGAAGATGGCCTTGCCGCCGGGCCTCAGCAGGCCGGCGCAGCCATTCATGACAGGCGCCAGCAGCTCGATGTTCTGTATCGCGAGTATGCACACCACCGCGTCGAACGTGCCTTGACCCTCCAGCGTGTGCAACTGCTCGGCGCGCAACACCTTGAACGTGGCGCGCCCGCCCCGCTGACGGGCCGCGCGAATGAGGTCGGACGATGCGTCGACTCCAAGTGCGTTGACTCCCAGTCGCTCCAGCTCGCGAGTGAACGCGCCCTGGCCGCACGCCAAGTCCAGCACGCGCATGCCGGGCCGCAGCTGCAGCATGCGTAGCACGCCAGGGAAAACGACTTCGCGCTGATAGCCGCTGCCGCCCTCCCCGACGAGCGCGTCGTACCATGACGCGACGGCGCCGGTCCACGCGGTCTGCCGCGACGGTGGGGGCGCCCGCCGAGTGGGCGGGGTCCGGCGAGGGGGTCGTTGGCGTTGTCGCATGAGCACTCATTCTACGGCCAACCGCGCTGTGCTAGGGTACGATCAGCGCGGCGCGACACCGCTTACTCGACGTAGGAGGTCGCATGACGACCTGGAAGCCCGGCACTGGCCCCGATGCCCACCGCACCGAATACTGGCTGTTGAGCGGCCTGGAAGGCTTGCACCGCGACGTGAGCGTGCTGTTCCGCGACCCCGGCGACGATCGCATTCTGAAGGCCATTAAGAGGACCGCCCAGGCGCTGGGCTTCGAGCGCGTGCTGCCGGTCGCCGGGCCGCCCATCCACAAGGCCATCGCCGAGCTCTCGCCGTTGGAGGGGTTGTTCGCCGGGCCGAACTTCATGGAAGTGAAGTTCATGGCGCAGACGCTCGGGCTCCTGGCGGTCGCGGAGACCGCCGACCTGATGCCGAAGGATGTTGAGGCGACGTTCAGACGGCCAGACCTCACTGGCCTGTCGGACGCGCTTTTCCTGATGAGCCGCGCCGCCGGCTCCGGCTTCCGCAAGCGCGCCGCCGAGCGGTTCCGTGGCCTCTATGTCATCGTCGACCCTGACCTCACCAACGGCCGAGACCCCCGATGGGTGGCGGAGGAGGCATTACGGGGCGGCGCCACGGCCATCCAGTTCCGCAACAAGAGCAAGGACAAGGGCGATGTGTTGCCGCTGGCCCGCGATCTGGTGGGGTTGTGCGAGGCGCATGAGGCGACGCTGGTCATCAACGATCATGCCGACCTCGCCATCGCGAGCGATGCCCACGGCATGCACGCCGGCCAGCACGACCTGCCGTTGGCCGTCGCGCAGCGCATCCTCAAGCCGTGGCAGATCGCCGGCACGTCCAACGCGCTGCTAGGCGAGGCGGAGGCGTCGCTCGCCGCCGGGGCCGACTACATCGCCGTCGGCCGCATGTTCGACACGACCTCCAAGAACAACACGCGCCCGGCCGGCCCCGAGACGCTCCGCCAGGTGCGGGCGCTGGTGCCGGATGGCGACACGCCCATCGTCGGAATCGGCGGCATCACGCTCGCGAACGTCGCGCGCGTCGCCGAGGCGGGCGCCGACGGCATCTGCGTCATTAGCGCCGTGACGCAGGCCGACGACCCACGAAAGGCCGCGGCGGAGCTCCTCGAAGCGTTCCGCCGCGCGAAGCCAACCCACTAGCGGAGGGTCTCGATGCGAGTGGCGCTGTTCAGCAGCCAGCGATACGACCGGGACTCCTTCTCATTCGTCAACGACGCGTTCGGGCACGACCTCGTCTTTCTGGAGCCGCGCTTGTCTCAGGAGTCGGTCGCATTGGCCCGGGGCTTCCCGGGTGTTTGTGTCTTCGTCAACGACCAAGTCGACGCGCCGGTGCTGCGCGCCCTGCACGACGACGGCACGCGCCTAGTACTGCTGCGGAGCGCCGGCTTCAACCAAATCGACATCGAGGAGGCGGCGCGCCTCGGCATCGCCGTCGCTCGCGTGCCGGAATACTCGCCCCACGCCGTCACCGAGCACACGATCGGACTGATCCTGTCGCTCGACCGCAAGATACACCGGGCCTTCAACCGGGGGCGCGAGGGAAACTTCTCACTGGACGGCCTGCTCGGGTTCGACCTCCACGGCAAGACGGTGGGCATCGTGGGCACCGGGCGCATCGGCAAGGTCGTCGTCCGCATCCTGCGCGGCTTCGGCTGCCGACTGTTGCTCCACGACCCATTCCCCGACCGCGCGCTGGAGGGCGACGACGCGAGGTACGTGGCGATGGAGGACCTGCTGGAGGAGTCCGACGTCGTCACGCTGCATTGCCCGCTGACGCCGCAGACGCGGCACCTCATTGACGTCGTCGCGCTTCGCCGCATGAAGCCGGGCGTCATGCTGATCAACACGAGCCGGGGCCCGCTGCTCGACACGCGGGCGGTGATCGAGGCGCTCAAGACCCGGCACATCGGCTCGCTGGGGCTCGACGTCTACGAGGAGGAGGGCGATCTCTTCTTCCGCGACCTGTCGGACCAGGTCATCACCGACGATGTGTTCACTCGGTTGTTGACGTTCCCGAACGTGCTCGTCACCAGCCATCAGGCTTTCTTCACGCGCGAAGCGCTGCACAACATCGCCACGACGACGCTTGGCAACGCGGCGGCGTTCGAGCGAAACGAGCCCTCGGGGAACGAAGTGCTGCCGGCGGCCGTCCGGCGCGGCTAGAGGGTCTGCAGCAGCGCGGTCGCGGCGGCCCTCGCGGCGTCCAACAAGCCAGTGGGCCAGAGGCCGAACAGCAGCACGGCGATGCTCGTGAACGCGAGGGCGACGGTGGCCGGGGCGTTGGCGCTCACGGGGCGCGCGTCGCCGTCGGCCGGCTGCAGGTACATCACGCGCACGATGTTCAGGTAGTAGTAGGCGGAGACGACGCTGTTGATGACGCCGATCACCGCCAGCCATGTATAGCCCGTGTTGATCGCCGCGTTGAACACGAACAGCTTGCCCATGAACCCGACTGTCGGCGGGATGCCGGTGAGCGACACCAACGCGAACGCGAGCATGCCGGCGAGCAGCGGCGACCGCTGGCCGAGCCCGGCGAGCCCGCGCACGGTTTCGTTGCCGGTGCGGTTGGTGATGGCGATGACGGCGAAGAACGCCGCGAGGTTCATGGCCGCGTAGCCGCCGAGATAGAAGAGGACGCTGACGATGCCGAGCGAGCCGTCGCCGGCATCGCCGGCGCGCGCCGCGATGGCCGCCACGCCCACCAGCATGTAGCCCGCGTGGGCGATCGTGCTGTAGCCCAGCAGGCGCTTCACGTTGCTCTGCGCGATGGCGACCAAATTGCCCACGCTCATCGTGACCGCCGCGAGCGCGGCGAACACCAGTGACCAGTCGGCGCTCACATCGCCCAAGGCGGAATAGAACACGCGCAGCACGACGGCGAACGCCGCCGACTTGCTTGCCACGGCGAGGAAGGCGCTCACCGGCGTGGGGGCCCCCTCGTAGACGTCGGGTGTCCACATCTGGAACGGCACCATGGAAAGCTTGAAGCCGAAGCCCGCCAGCACGAGCACGACGCCCGCCAGCACGGCCACGTTGCCGAATGGAAGGCCCGCGTGGGTGACCGTCAGCATCTGGGCGATGCTGGGCTCGGCGGCGGACGGCGACACGATGCGCATGGTGCCGGTGGCCGCGTAGAGGAGCGCGAAGCCGTAGAGCAGCACCGCCGACGAGACGCCGGACAGCACGAGGTACTTCAGGCCCGCCTCGGTCGACCGGGCCTGCATCTTGAGGAATGCCGCTAGCGCCACGATGGGCAGCGACGCCAGCTCGAGCGCGACGTAAACGGTGATCAGGTCGCCGGCCGCCGGCAACAGCATGAGGCCCGTCGCCGAGAAGAACACGAGGCCGGTGAACTCCGCCTGGTATCGCCGGAACCGACCGGTGTATTCGTTGGAGGCCAGCAGCACGAGCACGAGGATGCCCAGCAGCAAGAGCTTGAAGAAGATGGCGAATTGGTCGATCACGAGCGAGCCATTGAAGCCGGTTTCGCGAGCGAAGACCAAACCGTCGACGCGCACCCACAGCGATACTGCGAATGCGATTGGCACCAGCAGCCCGACCACGGCGACGCCCAGCACCACCGTCTTATTCTTGAGGGCGAGGTCGAGCAGCACGACGGCTAGCGCCAGCCCGGCCAGTGCCAGTTCCGGCGATATCAGGTAGATGTCGGTCGATGTGAGCCCCATGTTCCTCTACCCGAACCGCGAGATGATGGGCACGAGGCCGACGCTGAACACGTCCGTGAGAAGCCGGGGGTAGAGGCCAACGGCCAAGATCGGCACGATCAGCACCGCCATGGCGGCCACGTCGACAGCGCTGGCATCGCGCAGGTGGTCCCACCGCGCCGGCCGCGGGCCGAACAGTGTCCGTTGCGCCGCCCATAGGATGTAGCCGGCGGCCAAGACGACGCCGAACGCCGCCGCGCCGGTGATCCAGCCGAACACCGGGAACGTGCCCAGGAAGACAAGTATCTCCGCGATGAACCCGCTGGTCGACGGCAGGCCCAGCGACGCGAGGCCCGCCAGCATGAAGCCGATGCCGATGAGCGGCACCCGGCCCATGAGCCCGCCCATGTCGGGGATGTGCCGTGTGTGCGCCCGCTCGTAGATGAGACCCACGGCGACGAACAGCAGGCCGGTGATGGTGCCATGGGTGAACAGCTGGAGCGCCGCGCCCTGGAGGCCGACGGGCGTGAGGGCGGCGCCCGATGCGCCGAGCGAGGCTAGGCCCAGGCCGACGTAGCCCATGTGGCTGACGCTGCTGTAGGCGACCATGCGCTTGAGGTCGCTCTGCCGCATGACGATGAAGGCCCCGTAGAGCACGCCGATGACCGCCAGCACCGCGATGGGCAGCGCGAAGCGCGCCATCTCATTGGGGAACAGCCCGGCGTTGATGCGGATGAGGCCGTAGCCGCCCATCTTCAGCAGCACGCCGGCCAGCATCACGCTCACGGCCGTCGGCGCGTCGGTGTGGGCGTCGGGTAGCCAAGTGTGGACGGGGAACAGCGGCAGCTTCACCGCGAACGCGACAAGGAACCCGCCGAAGACGAGCGCCGTCGGGATGAGCAGCGCCGACAGGTCGCGGCTCGCGAGCGCCGTGATGTCGAACGTCCGCTCGCCCGCCGGGAACGAGAAGTAGAGCACGATGATGGCGGCGAACATGAATGCCGAGCCGAACAGCGTGTAGAGCAGGAACTTCATCGCCGAGTATTCGCGGCGTCCGGTGCCCCATATCGAGATGAGCAGGAACATGGGGATGAGCTCGAGCTCCCAGAAGACGAAGAACAGGATCAAGTCCAGGGAAACGAACACGCCAAACACGGCGGATTGGAGCACGAGCAGCCATGCGAAGTATTCGCGGGCCCGGTGCGTGATGCGCCAGGAGACGAGCACGGCGGCGACGCCGAGAATGCCGTTGAGCAGCACCAGCGGGGCGTTCAAGCCGTCGACGCCGAGGTGATAATTGATGTCGAAGGCGGGGATCCAGGGCGCGCGCTCGACGAACTGGAAGCCGGCCGCTTGACGGTCGAACGACGCGAAGAGGATTCCGGTGAGCGCCAGCTCCGCGATGACGGCGATGACGGCGATCGCTCGGGCGACACGCGCGTCGCGGCCGGCGATCAGCACCAGGATGGCGGCGGCGATGGGCAGGAAAACGATGGTCGTGAGCATGTGCCCTACCCTCCGCCCTGCGTGAGCAGCACGAGCAGTATGACGACGACGCCGAGCGCGATGCCGACGCCGTAGAGCTGCACTTGGCCGGTCTGCACCTGAGCCATGGCCCGTCCGGTGTTCCGCCCCAGCCAGCCGGCGAGGTCGACCGTGCCATCGACGATGTGCCGGTCGATCCAGTCGGCCGCCTGGAAGACCCCGCGATACAGGACGCGCCGCACGATGAGGCCCTCGTAGAGCTCATCCATGTAGTAACGACGGCTGAGGAGCACGTGGAACGGTTTCAGGGTTAGCGCCATGCCCTCCGCCGATATGGCGTTGGTCCGGTACATCAGAGTGGCGAGGCCGATGCCGCCAAGGGCGACGAGCGTGGAAACGATGGCGATGGGCCAATTGAAGTGTGGCGCTTCTTCCTCCAGGAAGTGCGCGAACCAGTGCGCCGGCACGATGCCGAGGTCGAATGGCGCGTTGGCGACGATGCCCGAGAGCACCGCGGCCCCCGCCAGCACGACCATGGGCGTCGTCATCACCCTTGGCGACTCGTGTCGATGGACGGCGTGGTGCGCCTCGTCAGGAATGCGCTCCGCCATCGGCACGGCATCGATGCCGCCCCGGAACTCGCCGTGGAAGGTCAGGTAGATCATGCGGAATGAGTAGAACGCCGTCATGAATGCCGCGCCGATGCCGAAGAGGAACACCAGCCTGCCGACGGTGTCGCCCTCCCACGCCGCGACCAGTATTTCGTCCTTGCTCCAGAAGCCGGCCAGGGGGAATATGCCCGCGAGGCTGATGGCCCCGATGAGCACGGTGACGTACGTTACCGGCATCCACCGCTTCAGGCCGCCCATCTTCCGCATATCGAACGTGTGCACCGAGTGGTGCACCGAGCCGGAGCCGAGGAAGAGCAGGCACTTGAAGAAGGCATGGTTGAACAGGTGGAACATCGCAATGACAGGCGCACCGACGCCCACGGCCAGCATCATGTAGCCGAGCTGGCTGACGGTGGAAAAGGCGAGCACGCGCTTGATGTCGTGCACGACGAGTCCCATCGAAGTGGCGAAGAGCGCTGTGAACCCGCCCGTGAGCGCGATGAGGTTAAGCGCCGTGGCGCTCTCCTCGAACAGCGGGAACATGCGCGCCATGAGGAACACGCCGGCGGCAACCATCGTCGCCGCGTGGATCAGCGAACTCACGGGCGTGGGGCCTTCCATCGCGTCGGGCAACCACGTGTGGAGCGGGAACTGGGCGGACTTGCCGACGGCGCCCGCGAATAGCCCAAGGGCGATCCACGTCACCACGCCCGGGCCCAGCAGCGGCGCCGCCTGATGGAGATCGCGGATGTCGAACGGGTTGAGGCCGGCCGCCATCAGCTCGGCGCGGTGCGAGAAGATGTAGAGCAGCGCCAGCAGGAATCCGAAATCGCCGATGCGGGTGACGATGAACGCCTTCTTCGCCGCCGCGGCCGCGCTGGGCCGCCAGTGATAGAAGCCGATGAGAAGGTAGGACGAGAGGCCGACCAACTCCCAGAAGATGAAGAGCTGTATTAGGTTGCTGGAGAGCACGAGCCCGAGCATGGACGCGGTGAACAGGCCCATGTAGGCGAAGTAGCGCGGATAGTCGGCATATGGGTGCTCGCGCGAGACGCCATCGCCAACGGGCGCGTCGCCGCCGTGGCCGTGGGCGTCGTGGGCGTGGGCGGCGCCGGCATGGACCGCGCGCTCCTCGGCCGCATGGCCGCCGTGCGCCGGCTCGCGCCGCATGTAGCCCAGCGAGTAGACCTGCACCAGCAGGCTGATGCTGGACACCACGATCAACATGATCGCCGTGAGCGGGTCGAGGAAGATGCCGATGGTCATGTCGAAAGGGCCGACGGCGAACCACAGGTGCGGCTCGTAGCCGGCCGTGCCGTGGGCGTCCTGCACCGCCATGAGCGCCAGCACGCTGAGCACGAGCGTGACGGCTAGCGCGGTGACAGTGACGTACCCGGCCAAGCGCGCGGCCGGCGCGCCGAGTGGCCGCACGATGAACGCGTTGATGGCGAACGCCGCCAACGGCAGCGCGATGATGGCCCAGGCCGCCCATTCGCTGAACATGCCTACAGTTTCCTCAATATCTCGTCGGCCACGTGCTCGCGTCCCCGGGGCACCATGACGCGGAATGGCACCGACTCGCCGTAGTCGAGGATGTCGCCCTCCGGCAGCAGGCGCACGGGCAGTCCCTCGCCTTCGAGGACCTCTTTCCACATCTCGGCGGCCATCAGGTTCGGCACCCGCTTGTATTCAACCCACATACGCTTGGCCTATCGCCGCAACAAATTGACTTGCGTGATGTCGACGGTGTCTCGCTGGCGCACCAGCGTGATGAGCAACGCGAGGCCGAGGGCGACCTCGGCCGCCGCGACGACGATGACGAACGCGGCGAGCGTTTGGCCGGTCAGCACGGAGGCGGCGTTTGCCTCGGTCGGCCCGGCGGCGCGCACGGCGGCCGGCGTCACGTAGCGCGAGATGGCCACCAGCGCGATGTTGACTGCGTTGAACATCAGCTCGATCGACATGAGCATCGCGATGATGTTGCGCCGCGAGAGCACACCGTACATGCCGATGCAGAAAACGATGGCGGATAGGATGAGGAGGCGCTCCAGCATCGGCTACCGCTCCCGCACCAGCGCCAGCGCCCCAATGACCGCGGCGAACAGCAGCACGCCCGCGATCTCGAACGCTAGCACGTATTCGTTCAGCAGCATGGTGCCCAACCGAGCGGGGGTATCAACGAAGACGGCCGCCAAGGGCGCCGGAACGTCCTCCGGAAGCAGGTCCCATTCGGCTTGCATGATGGAGTAGATGAGCGCGCCGAGCAGCACGGCAGCCATGGTGAAGGCGGCCGGCGCGATGGGCGACGAGCGGTTGGCCTCCGGAACGTCGCGGGTGAGCATCACCGCGAAGACGACGAGGATGGCGATGGCGCCCGCGTAGATCGCCACCTGCACCACCGCGAGGAACTCCGCGTTGAGTAGCACGAAGATGCCCGCGACGCTCATTAGGCTGGCGATGAGCAACAGTGCCGCGCGGAACATGTCGCGCACGACCACAACGAGCACGGCGCAGCCCACGGTCACCGCCGCGAGCAGCCAGAACAGGAACTCTTGGAAGGCGTTATCCACGGGTTGCATGCGGCGCGAAACGGCTATTTGTATTCGCCGTCGGCCGTCGCCTCCTTGCGCGCGCTTTCGGGCAGCATTGCCGGACGCTTGGGGTGCCAATAATAGGGCTCCCGCGCCACGGTCTGCATGTCGGCCTCTTGCTTGTATGGATCGAAGTCTTGGCGCTCCAACTGCGGGCGATACCAGGTGCTCGGGTGCTTCGCACGCTTCCGTAGCACGTCGACCGTGATGACGAGGTCCTGGCGGCGCAGCTGCGCGCCCTCGAAGTTCGTGCCCATGTGCAGGGCGTCATAGGGGCACGCTTCGACGCATAGGCCGCAATACATGCAGCGCGCCTGGTCGATGTCGAACACGTCGATGTTGAAGTCCGCGCCGTCCTGCTTGTGGCGGTCGCTGGGGCTGGTCACGATGCGGATGATGCCCAACGGGCAATACTTCGCGCAGCTGGCGCAACCCGTGCAGCGGTCCTCGAACCACGAGAACTCCTGCCCGCGGAAGCGCGAGCTTTGCCGCACCTTCTCCTCCGGATACTGGACGGTCACCGGCTTCCGGAACAGGTTCCGAATGGTGACGCCGAAGCCCTTCATCATGCCGGAGCCGTACATCTATCCCACTTCCAGTCGAACGGCGCGCGCCGACGGCGAAACCCGCAGCCCATTGCTCGCCCGCCATGCCCGGGTGACGGCCACCGTGGCCACCGCCGTGATGCCCCAGTTGATGATGCCCATGATGACCAGTTGCGGCAACGTCCGCTCGGGCCAGGCCACGACCTCGATCGCGATCGCGGCGACGTTCACAAGGCTCAACGGGAACAGCACCTTCCAGGCAATCACCATGATCTGGTCGATGCGGAAGCGCGGGATCGTGCTACGCACCCAGATCGCGATGAAGGCGAAGGCCATGACCTTGACGAGGAACCACACATGCGACAGCGGAGTCCACCAGGGCCATCCGCCCAGGAACAGCGTCGAGAAGATGGCGCCGGCAAGCAGCACGTTCGCGAACTCGGCGAGGTAGAACACGCCGAACTTCATGCCGCTGTATTCCGTGAGATAGCCCGCTATCAACTCCGACTCGGCCTCCGTGATGTCGAACGGCGAGCGGTTGAGCTCGGCTGAGATGGCGAGGAAGAAGATGATGGCGCCGAGCGGCGTCACGAGAAGAAATGGGATCGCCTGGCTGGTCATCACGTCGACGAGCGACATCGAGCCGGCGAGCAGCGCGACGGCGAGCAGCACCATCACGAGCGGAATCTCGTAGGAGATGAGCATGGCGACCGCCCGCATGGCGCCGAACATCGCGTAGCGGTTCGATGACGCGTAGCCGGCCATCATCACCGCCAGCGATGCGATGCCGCTGGTCGCGATCAGGTACAGCAGGCCGATGTTCAAGTTGGCGAGGTAGCTGGTTTGGCCGAACGGGATCACCGCCAGCGCCATGACCGACGGCGCCAGCATGGCGATGGGGGCCAAGTTGAACACGATGCGGTCCGCGGCGCGCGGAACGATGTCTTCCTTGAACAGCAGCTTCACCGCGTCGGCGATAGCCTGCAGCAGGCCGAAGGGCCCAACGCGGTTCGGCCCGACGCGCGATTGGAAGCGGCCGATGATACGGCGCTCCGCCCATGTGTAAAGCGTGCCCATCGCGAGAAAGGCGTTGACGACGAGCAAGATGATCGCCATTACCGCGACGGTGTACGCCAGCCATGCCAGATCTTCGCCGACGATGCCGATGGCCCAGTCGTAGATATTGCCGTAGAGCGTGTTTTCGCGTAGCAGGTCGCCCACTAGCGGTCCACCTCGCCCATGTTGAAGTCCAGGCTGCCGAGCGACACGATCGCGTCGGACATTTTCCAGCCCACCATCATCTCCCGCAGCAGGCTCAGGTTGATGAAAGAGGGCGCGCGGATGTGGCAGCGGTATGGCTTGATGCTGCCGTCGCTCACCAAGTAGAAGCCGAGCTCGCCCTTCGGCGCCTCGACCGGTACGTATGCCTCACCCGGCGGCGGTTTGAACAGCATCGCGGTGGTGGCGCGGACCGGCCCCGGCTCGATCTGCTTCACGCACTGCTCGACGATGCGGATGGACTCGCGGATCTCGCGGATGCGGACGAGGTAGCGATCGTAGTTGTCGCCGTTCTCGCCCACGACCACGTCGAATGCGACCTTGTCGTACGCATCATAGGGGGCCGCCTTGCGGAGGTCCCAATCGACGCCCGTGCTACGCAACACCGGGCCCGTCCACGAGCCGTTGATCGCCTGCTCCGGCGTGACGGGGCTGACGCCCTTGGTGCGCGCGAGCACGATCTCGTTCGTGGTGATCAGCCCCTCAAGTTCGTCGATGTAGCGCGGCAGCTCATCGAGCAGCTTGCGGAGCGCGGGCCAGAACTCGTCGGGCGCATCCTGAAAGACACCGCCGATCCGCATGTAGGAGACGGTGATGCGCGCGCCGCACAGCATCTCGAACAGGTCGAGGATGCGCTCGCGCTCGCGCATGCAATACATCAGCGGCGTCGCGAACGCCCCCAGGTCTTGCAAGAAGAACCCGGTGCCGATGAGGTGGCTCACGATGCGCTGCAGCTCCGCCGCGATGACGCGGAGGTACTTCCCGCGCTCCGGCGCCTCGAGGCCGACGAGCCGCTCGCACGAGAGAACGTAGGCTTCGTTGTTCGTCATCGACGCCACGTAATCGAGGCGGTCGGTGAGCGTGATCACTTGCGTGTAGTGGCGCTCCTCCGCCAGCTTCTCGGTGCCCCGGTGCAGGTAGCCCACCACGGGCTCGACGTCGACGATATTTTCGCCGTCGAACGTCAGCCGCATGCGGAACACGCCGTGGGTGCTCGGGTGATGCGGGCCGATGTTGACGACGACGGGTTGTGTGTGGAGTGTCACGCTCGCAATCCTCTCGTCACTTGCCTAGCCGCCATGGGGCCATGAATAGGGCAACGGTGGCTCCAGGTAATCGCGTCGCAGCGGGTGGCCCTTGAAGCCTTCCCACGTGAGGATGCGCTTTAGGTTGGGGTGGCCCGAGAACACGACGCCGAGCAGATCGTAGGCCTCGCGCTCTTGCAGCTCGGCCCCCTTCCACAGGACGGAGACCGACGGCAGCGTCGGCCTTTCGCGGCCGAACACCCGCGCCTTGACCACGGCGGTCGCGTTCCGTGGAATCGAGGTGAGACGGTAGACCACATCGAAATGCTCGACATAGTCCACCGCCGTCACCGAGCTCAACAGGTTGAACTCGAGGCCTTGCGTCTCCTTTAGCAGCGCGCACACTTCGCGGATGGCGTCGGGCCGCACCCACACCGCCTCGGCGTCCGCCATCAGCGCCGTCTCGGGAAGGCGTTGGTTGATGGACGTGACTAGCTGCCCGCCGGGCATGACGGTGCTCACGTCACGATCCCGCCGGCGCGTGGCCAATGCTGTAGTGCTTGATCTTCTCGTGGAGCTGCATGATGCCGTAGAGCAGCGCGTCGGGGCGCGGCGGGCAGCCGGGCACGTAGACGTCCACCGGCACGATGTGGTTCACGCCGGGCACCACGCTGTAGCCCTGGTAATAGGGGCCGCCGGAGGTGGCGCACACGCCCATGGCGATGACCCACTTTGGCTCGGCCATCTGGTCGTAGATGCGGCGCACGGCCGGGGCCATCTTCCAAGTCAGCGTTCCGGACACGATGAGCAGGTCGGCTTGCCGCGGCGTCGCCCGCATGACCTCCATGCCGAAGCGGGAGATGTCGAAGCGTGACATGGCGGAGGCGATCATTTCGAACACGCAACACGCCAAGCCGAATGCGACCGGCCACACCGCCGACTTGCGCCCCCAATTAAGGAGGGCGTCGACGGAGGTTACCGCGACGTTCTGCTTCAGGTCGTCCGGAACGACGATCGTGGGATCGGGGAACGCTTCCTGGGCGCTCCACTTGATCTGCTCGATCGTCTCTCCCTCTATGCGGTCGATGTCCCACGCCGTTTGGTCCGACCGGCCCTGGCCGTATGCCGTTCCATCGGAGAGGCCATGTTGGGGTGCGTGCAGCATCGTGAAGCCGTTCTTTCTAGGCGCCGGAGCGGCGGGCGGCTAACAGCTTTTGAGTGGAATCCACCACCGTGGCGAGCATAGCACAGGGGTTGTGAGCCAACAAGTGAAATGAAGCACAATCGATCGCAAGGGTAGCGTACCTCATGTTCCCTATCGTTTTTCAGGCTTGGAAGCGGCCCTGTGGCCTGACGCGCTGTTGCGCGCTATTTCGCGCTGATCACCACGTCTTGCCGCCACGGGATGCGCGGTGCCGTCATGGCCGTGGCGGGAACGTGGACTCGTGGTCACAGTTGGCGGCGCGGGTGCCGACGCCGCGTTCCGCTCGTCCGTGCATGCCGAGGCTCGCCCGCGCTGACGCGTGCGGGCCAGGCCTATCGCCAGCGGTGGCGCGTGGGCGCAAGCGCGGCTTTCCCTGGGGCGGCGCCGCCATGCGTCGAGGCGGTGTCTCTGATAGCCTGCGGGCATCAACCTCCGAGGCACTCCATGGCTGACCACAGCGCCCGACTGGCCCAGATCACCAACGGAGCCCTGGAGCTCTTCACTGAGAAGCATCGCGTCCGCGAGCGCGTGATCGTCCTCTCCCGCGAGGTGATACGACACTCCGCGAACGCCATACGCGCCGTTCAGCGGACGGAGCTGGACCAGGCTGGGGAGATATTGCACGAGGCCCGCGTGCGCCTGCGGGAAGCGCAGGCACTCCTCGTCAACCATCCGGACTTGAACTACACCGGCTACTCGCAGGACGCGCAGAAGGAGTACGCGGAGGCGTGCTGCGTGCTGGCCTTCATCGGTGGAGGGCAGCTGCCCCTACCCGACGAGATCGGCGTGGACGTGGCGTCGTACCTCAACGGCCTCGCGGAGGCGGCCAGCGAGCTGCGGCGTTACATCCTCGATTCGCTACGCCGCGACCAGGACGAGCACTGTGAGGAGCTATTGGGCGTGATGGACGGTGTTTACAACCTGCTGGTCGTGATGGACTTCCCCGATGCACTGACCAATAACCTCCGGCGCACGACGGACCAGCTGCGCGGCGTGCTGGAGCGCACCCGTGGCGACTTGACGATGGCGCTTCGCCAGCGGCGGCTGGAGCGCCTGCTGGCCCAGCACGAGCCGTAGCCCGCTTCGCGGTGGCATTGCCGGCGAGGCGCGCCTGCCGGTGCCACGTCCGCGATGCATGTCGCGATCGCGACTTTAGCCTTGGCGCGGCGGCTTCGGGAGGCGTCGCGGCTGCGCGCTCGCCTTGACGATGCGGCGGACAGGATGATAACGTGCCGCGCGGTCATGGCGCCCAACTTGGGCGCCGGCACCGGTTCGCACTTTTTACACCGGCATACGGAGGGATTGCACATGACTGGCCTGTGGTTGGCCATTGGTTCAGGCGTGCTCGCACTATTGTTCGCGGGCTACCTCGCCCGCAAGGTCTTGAGCCATGACGAGGGCAATCAGGCAGTGCGCGACATCGGCCGTGCGATCCAAGAAGGCGCCAGCGCCTTCCTTGGTCGCGAATACCGCGTCCTGTCCATCTTCGTGATCGCCGTCACGCTGATCCTGCTCGGCGTCGGCCTTTGGGTCGAGGGCCAGGAGCCGATGACCGCCGTCGCGTACATCACAGGCGCCATCGCGTCCGGCGTCACCGGCTACATCGGCATGTACATCGCGGTGCGCTCCAACATGCGCACGGCCACGGCCGCCATCCAGGGCCTCAACCCCGCGCTGCGGGTGGCCTTCTCCAGCGGCGGCGTCATGGGCATCACGGTGGTGGGCATCGGCGTGCTGGGCGCCGCGATCCTGTGGATCATCTTCGAGAACCCCAGCATCGTGGCGGGCTTCAGCTTCGGCGCATCCAGCATCGCGCTGTTCGCCCGCGTGGGCGGCGGCATCTACACCAAGGCCGCCGACGTGGGCGGCGACCTTGCCGGCAAGGTCGAGGCCGGCATTCCCGAGGACGACCCGCGCAACCCGGCCGTCATCGCCGACAATGTCGGCGACAACGTGGGCGACGTGGCCGGCATGGGCGCCGACCTCTTCGAGTCGTATGTCGGCGCCATCATCGGCGCGCTCGCGCTGGCGGGAACGGTGGCGTGGTACGGCGGCGTCGTCGAGGCGGGCCGGCCCAGCTACGTGCTGCCGTTCCTCATCGCGGCGGTCGGCATCGTCGCGGCCATCATCGGCACCTTCGTCGTGCGCACGGGCGAGAAAGCCGACATCAACCAACTGTTGTGGGCGCTGCGGCGCGGCATCTTCACGGCCGGCGGCCTCAGCCTCGTGTTCTCGTTCGCGGCCATCTTCTGGCTTTTCCGCGTGGCGAACGACATCCCCATGACCGAAGTGTGGAAGGTCTTCGCCGCGGTCGTGTCCGGCCTCATCGGCGGCGTCATCATCGGCCTGGCTACCGAATACTACACGGCCTACACTAATAAGCCGGTGCAGGGCATCGCCGACCGCGCCGAAACCGGCCCCGCCACCGTCATCATCAGCGGTTTCGCCGTCGGCATGATGAGCACGGTCATCCCGCTCCTCGTCATCTGTGGCGTGGTGCTCATCGCCTACCAGGCCGCCGACCTCTACGGCATCGCGATCGCGGCCGTCGGCATGCTGTCGACCCTGGGCATCACCTTGGCGACCGACGCCTACGGCCCCGTTGCCGACAACGCCGGCGGCATCGCCGAGCAGGCGCACCTGCCGAGCCACGTGCGCGAGCGCACCGACGCGCTCGACTCATTGGGCAACACCACGGCGGCCACCGGCAAGGGCTTCGCCATCGGCTCCGCGGTCCTCACCGCCCTCGCCCTCATGGCCGCCTACGCGGCGTCGGTCGGGCTCACCACGGTCGACCTGCTGCGGCCCCAAGTCCTCGTGGGCGTGCTCATCGGCGCGCTCATGCCGTTCGTGTTCAGCGCGCTCACGATGGAGGCCGTCGGACGCGCGGCTCAAGACATGGTGGAAGAAGTGCGGCGCCAGTTCCGCGAGATCCCCGGCCTGCGCGAGGGCAACGTGGGCGTCAAGGCCGACTACGCTCGCTGCGTCGACATCAGCACGCGTGGCGCCCTCCGGGAGATGATCGTTCCCGGTCTGCTCGCCGTCATCATTCCGATCGTGGTGGGCGTCATTCCGTTCCTGGGCGCCGACGCAGTCGCCGGCTTGCTCGCTGGAGCCATCTCCTCCGGCGCGCTGCTTGCCATCACCATGGCAACCGCGGGTGGGGCCTGGGACAACGCGAAGAAATACATCGAGGCCGGCCACCACGGCGGCAAGCGTTCCGAGCCCCACAAGGCCGCGGTCGTGGGCGACACCGTGGGAGACCCGTTCAAGGACACCTCCGGCCCGTCGCTCAATATCCTGATCAAGCTCATGTCCATCGTGGCGTTGGTTTTCTCGGCCACGTTCCACGTCTGAGGGGGAGGGTAGGCGCCATGGACCTTGAACTGAAGGGCAAGGCCGCCCTGGTGACCGGCGGCAGCCGGGGTATCGGCAAGGCCGTGGCATTCGCACTCGCGCGCGAGGGCGCGGACGTCGCCATCTGCTCGCGGCACGAGGCCGAGGCGAAGGCGGCGGCCGAGGAGGTCGCCAAGGCGACCGGCGCCAAGGTCGTCGGCTTCCCGGCCGACACGTCCAAGGCCCACGACATCGAGCGTGTCGTGGCCGGTACCGTGAAAGCCCTGGGGCGGCTCGACATCCTCATCAACAACGCGGCGCGCGTCGGCGGCACGGCGCCCGACAGCCTTGCCACCGTGACCGATGACTTGATCGTTTCGGACTTCGAAACGAAAGTGCTGGGCTATGTGCGGTGCGCGCGCGAAGCCGTGCCGCACATGGCCCGCAACGGCTGGGGCCGCATCGTCAATGTCAGCGGGATGGCCGCGCGCATGGCGGGCGGGGTGAGCGGCGGCATGCGTAATGCTGCGGTCGCCAATCTGACGAAGGTGCTGGCCGACGAGCTGGGGGCGCAGGGCATCAACGTGAACTGCGTGCACCCCGGCGCGGTGGTGACCGAGCTGTTGCAGAACCGCCTCCAGCAGCAGGCGAGCGCGCGCAAGGTGGGCACCGAGCAGATCGAGCAACAGATGGCGCAGAACAATGCCATCCGTCGCATC
This sequence comes from SAR202 cluster bacterium, assembly GCA_016872415.1. Lineage (GTDB taxonomy): Bacteria > Chloroflexota > Dehalococcoidia > Lucifugimonadales > Australimonadaceae > VGZX01. The sequence continues at coordinate 37,995 of VGZX01000004.1, forward strand.
GTGACCGCCGAGGAGATCGCCGTCGTCATCGCGTTCCTCTGCTCGCCCAAGGCGGTCTCCATCACCGGCGAGAACATCGGCGTTTCGGGCGGCGGCTCGCGCGCCGTCTTCTACTAGGCCGGCGGCCATGGTCTTGAGCGACCGCAGCATCCGCCAAGCCCTGCAAAGTGGGCACATCGTCATCAAGCCGCTCGGCGAGAACGCGGTGCAGCCCGCGAGCGTCGACGTACGCCTCGACCGCAAGATACTGGTCTTCCGCAACGACCGCGTGCCCTTCATCGACCTGCGCGCCAATACGGAGCGCCTCACCGAAATGGTCACCACCGGCGACGACGACCCGTTCATCCTGCACCCGGGTCAGTTCGTGCTCGGCAGCACGCTGGAGCACGTCGAGGTGCCGGCCGATCTCGTTGGCCGGCTGGAGGGCAAGAGCTCGCTAGGGCGCGTCGGCCTGCTGATCCACTCGACGGCAGGCTATGTCGACCCCGGTTGGAAGGGTCACCTGACGCTGGAGCTCAGCAATGTGTCCGCATTGCCCATCACGCTCTATTACCGCATGAAGATCGGGCAAATCTCATTCTTGCAGCTCACGACGCCGGCCGAGCACCTCTACGGTTCGGCGGAGCTCGGCAGCAAGTACCAAGGGCAGACCGACCCGACGCCGAGCCGCGTTTCCCAGGATTTCGTCGAGCGCAAGCCGAAGCGGAAGCCTTAATACCTTCGGCGCTTGCCGATTCGCCCATCCGCCTCCGATACTCTACGGCTATGCCTGCATCGCCTTCTCCCTACATGGCCGAGGCACTCGCCCTGGCGCGAGAGGGGCTCGGCACGACCAGCCCGAACCCGTCCGTCGGCGCCGTGCTCGTCAATGAGGGCCGCGTCGTCGGCAAGGGGCGCACGCAGCCGCCCGGACAAGCGCACGCCGAGATCGTCGCGCTGCGCGAGGCCGGCGAGGCCGCCCGCGGCGCCACCCTCTACGTCACGCTGGAGCCTTGCGCGCACCATGGCCGCACCCCTCCCTGCGCGGACGCCATCGTCGCTGCGGGAGTGCGCGAGGTGCGCGTCGCGACGCTCGACCCCAACCCCAAGACGGACGGGAAGGGGGTCCGGGTGCTGCGCGAGGCGGGCATCGGTGTGACGATTGGCGACGGCGAGGCCGATGCGCAGCAGGCGATCGAGGCCTTCGCGAAGCACGTCCGCACGGGGCTGCCGTTCGTGACCGCTAAATTCGCCATGAGCCTAGATGGCAAGGTGGCGACACGCGCCGGCGACTCCATCTGGATCACGGGGGAAGAGGCCCGCCGGGTGGCGCATCAGCTGCGCGCCGAATCCGACGCCGTGATGGTCGGCGTGGGCACGGTGCTCGCCGACAACCCGCGCCTCACCGTGCGCGACGTCCCGACCAAGGGCGACCGCCAGCCGATGCGCGTCGTGATCGACAGCGAGGGCCGCACGCCGGCGGACGCCGCGCTGCTCTCGCAGCCCGGCCAAACGCTGGTGGCCGTGGCCGATATCGCCGCGAGCCAGCGCGCGTGGAAGGGCGGCTCGGGCGCCGTGCTACTGCCGGGCGAGGACGGGCGCGTGGACTTGCGCGCGGTGCTCGAGCTGCTCGGGCAGCAAGACGTCACCTCGGTGCTGGTCGAGGGTGGCCCAACGCTGCTCGGCTCGCTGTTCGACGCCGGCCTCGTCGATAAGGTCATCGCCTTCGTCGCGCCCACGATCATCGGCGGCGAGACGGCGAAATCGGCGGTCGGAGGCCTTGGCGCCGCGCGCATGGCCGATGCGCTGAGACTGCGCGACGTCAGCTACCGGCAAGCCGGGGACGATATGATGGTCATCGGCTATCCGGCGCGGGAAGAGTAGGCATTGTTCACGGGTATCGTGGAAGAGGTCGGCATCGTCAAGGCGGCGTCACGCCATCGCCTGACGGTCGGCGCGAAGTCCGTGTTGAACGACCTGCGCCTCGGCGACAGCATCGCGGTCAGCGGGGCCTGTCTCACGGCGGTTGAGATCGACGCCGAGGGCTTCACGGTCGACCTCTCCGAGGAAACAATCGACCGCACCAATCTCGGTGTCTTACGGCCCGGTGGAGCAGTCAACCTCGAACGCGCCATGCGGGCCGATGGACGCCTGGGCGGTCACATGGTGCAAGGCCATGTCGACGGCGTGGGCACCGTCGTCTCCTTCGACGGCCCGGAGGAGGGCCGCGTGCTGCGCGTCGAGGCCCCGCGCGCCCTGCTGCCCTACATCGTCGAAAAGGGGTTCATCGCCGTGGACGGCATCAGCCTAACCGTCACCGGTGTCAGCGACAGCTATTTCACCATCGCCGTGATACCGTATACATGGCGGCACACCGCGTTGCGCCACCGCAGGCCAGGCGATGGCGTTAACATCGAGGTGGATATTCTCGCCAAGTATCTGGAGCGGCTGCTGGCCGCCCAACGGATTGCTCGGTAGGAGAGCGCCCGATGCCTTTGGCCACCGTGGAAGAAGCGATCGAGGAGATACGCGCGGGCAGGTTTGTCATCATCGTCGATGACGAGGACCGCGAGAACGAGGGTGACTTGGCGGTCGCGGCCGACGCCGTGACGCCCGCCGCCATCAATTTCATGCTGCGCCTCGGCCGCGGCCTCATCTGCGTGCCCATGACCGGCGAGCGGCTCAAGGCCCTCGACCTCGACCTCATGGTGCCGAAGAACACTTCGCGCTACTCCACCGCTTTCACCGTCTCCGTGGACGTGCTGAACGGCGGCACCGGCGTTTCCGCGTTCGATCGCGCGGCCACCGTGCGCGCGTTGCTGGACCCGGCCACCAAGGCGAGCGACCTCGCGCGGCCCGGGCACATGTTCCCCCTGCGCGCGCAGGAGGGCGGCGTGCTGGTGCGCGCGGGCCAGACCGAGGCTTCCGTCGACCTGGCCCGCATGGCGGGTAGGGCGGAGGCGGGCGTCATCTGCGAAATCCTCAACGAGGACGGCACGATGGCCCGCATGCCCGAGTTGGAGAAGCTGGCCGCCGAGCACAACATCAAGATCGTGAGCGTGGCGCAGATCATCGCCTACCGCCTCACGCACGAGCGGCAGGTGGAGCGCATCGCCGGCGCCCGCATGCCCACCAAGTACGGCGAGGCGCGCATCATCGGGTTCAAGTCGGCGGTCGACCCCGCGGAGCACGTCGCGCTCGTTTTTGGCGAGGTCGATACCGACGAGCCCGTGCTCGTGCGCGTGCACAGCGAATGCGTCACCGGCGACGTTTTTGGCAGCCTGCGGTGCGATTGCGGCACGCAGATGCAGATGGCGCTGGCCGCCATCGGACGCGAAGGCCGTGGCGTGTTCCTCTACATGCGCCAGGAGGGCAGGGGCATCGGGTTGCACAACAAGATCAGGGCTTACGCGCTGCAAGACACGGGCCTGGACACCGTCGAGGCCAACCGCGAGCTCGGCTTTCCCGCCGATTTGCGGCACTACGGCATCGGCGCCCAGATACTCGTCGACCTCGGTGTCAAGAACATGCGTCTTCTCACCAACAACCCGCGGAAGGTTGTTGGGCTGGAGAGCTACGGCCTTCACATCTTGGAGCGGCTGCCCGTGATTGCCGCCCACAACCCCGAAAACCTGCACTACCTCGAGACCAAGCGTGACAAGCTGGGTCACCAGTTTGGAGACCTGACGCCCAGCGGCTAACGCCGCGCGCCCACCGTCTCCTCGCCCGGCCGCCTTGCGTTGAGCCAAAGCGACTGCGTCTGTTTCGCGACGGCGCGAAACGGTAGAATGGAGTCATGGCACGCGAGTTGAAGGGCACGCTCGACGCACAAGACTTGCACGTTGGCATCATCGTTTCCCAGTTCAACGAGTTCGTGACGTCAAAGCTCCTGGCCGGCGCCCGCGACGCCCTGCGGCGCCACGGTGTCCGCGAGGAGCGTGTCACGGTGGTATGGGTGCCCGGCGCGCTGGAATTGCCGCAAGTGGCGCAGCGCATGGCCGACTCCGGCAAGTGGGACGCGCTGATCGCGCTGGGCTGCGTCATCCGTGGCGAGACGTCGCACTATGACGTGGTGGCGAACGAGTCCGCCCGAGGCATCGCCGAAGTCGCGCGCGCCACTGGTGTGCCCGTCACGTTCGGGGTGCTGACGACGAATGACGCCGATCAAGCGGCGGCGCGCGCGGGCGGCAAGCTCGGCAATCGCGGTTATGACGCCGCCGAATCGGCAATCAAGATGGCGAGCCTCTACCGGCAGCTTGCGGTGGAGCCCACGCCGGTATCCTAGGGCGGTTAAGAGGACGACTGTGACCATCAAGCAGCGGCTAGACGAAGACCTGAAGAACGCGATGCGGACGCAGGATACCGTGACGCGCGACGCCGTTCGTCTTATCCGCAATCAGATCAAGAACGTGGAGATCGACAAGCACAAGGAACTCGATGACACCGAGGCCGTCGAGGTGCTCACCAAGATGGTGAAGCAGTACCGCGACAGCATAGAGACCTACAAGCAGGGCAACCGGCAAGACCTGGTCGACAAGGAGCAGGCCGAACTGAACGTGGTGCTGCGCTACATGCCCCAGCAGATGTCGCGCGACGAGATACTCGCCGCCGTCGAGCGCGCGACGGCGGAGACGGGAGCCAAGGGCCCGGCTGACAAGGGTAAGCTCATGGGCAAGCTCATGCCGGCGGTGCGCGGCAAGGCCGACGGCAATCAGGTGAACGCAGTGGCGACTGCGTACTTGGAGTCGCTCGCGAAGTCTTAAGGCATGTGAGTGCATGGCAACCATCACGGACAACAAGGCCCGCTTCGGCATCCTGGTCTTTCCGGGCACTTGGAGCGACGGCGACTGCCATAGCGCCGTGAGGGACGCGCTCGGCGAGGATGCCGCGTTCGTCTTTCACAAGGAAACCGACCTTTCGCGATTCGACTGCGTGGTGCTGCCGGGCGGCTTCTCCTATGGAGACTACCTGCGCCCCGGCGCCATCGCGCGCTTCTCTCCCGTCATGCAAGCGGTGTCGCGCTTCGCGGAGCAGGGCGGGCTCGTCATCGGCATTTGCAACGGTTTCCAGATACTCTGCGAATCGGGCTTGTTGCCCGGCGCGCTGATGCGAAACAACCACCTGGAGTTCCGCTGCCAGCAAACGTACCTTCGCGTCGAGCAAGCCAAGGCGCCGTTCACCTCGCGGGCGGCCGCCGGCCAGGTGCTCGCCATTCCCATCTCGCACGGCGACGGCAACTACTACGCCGACGATGCGACGCTGGCCCGGCTGGAGGCGAATGGGCAAATCCTGTTCCGCTATGCCACCGCCGACGGCCAGGTGACGCCGGAAGCCAACCCGAATGGATCGCGTGGCAACATCGCCGGCATCGTCAACGAACGAGGGAACGTCCTAGGCATGATGCCCCACCCGGAGCGCGCCGTCGAGGCGCTGGTTGGCGGCACCGACGGCCTCGTCATCTTCCGTTCCATCGCCGACGCCATCCGCTCGCGTGCCGCGGCGCCTCACCACTAGGCTGGCAATCCGCTCTGAAGGAACGACCGCATGGGTGTGGGCATTGCATTGGCCTTGCTCGCGACGCTGGCGTGGGGCGCGGGCGACGTGTTTGTCCGCAAGGCGACCTTCGGCGCTGTCACTCCGCTCGTCGCCGTCGGCGCCCTTGCGGTCATGGTGGCCGTGCTTGGCGTGGCCGCCTTCGCGACCGTCGGCTGGGGCGGCCTCACGCCCGACGGCGCCCGGTTCTACTTGCTCGCCGGACTCATGGGCATCTTCGCCCACCTCACGGGAACGCTGTTCTACTTCCACGCCATGCGGCGCGCCGGCCTGTCCATCGTGTCGCCCATCATCGGCATCCAGCCGCTCGTGAGCATTGGGCTGGCGATGGCGCTCGGCGGCGAGCGCCCCAACCTGCCGACCGTGCTCGCGGCGCTCCTCATCGTGGCGGGCGTCATCGTCATCATCACCGACAAGCGCGCGGGGGTGGCGGAGTGAGGGCGGAGCGGGAGCCCCGCCGCGCCTCGTTCGCCCGCGTGCCTGCGGTGGCCGTGGGCGTGGTGCTCGCCGTCGCGTCCACCTCCTCGTTCGCGATGACCGGGTTCATCGCGAGCCGGCTCGTCGAGACGACGCCCGGCATCGTAGTCGCGTTTTACGAGGCGCTTTTCGGTCTCGTGCTGGTCGCCACGGTGAACGCGCGCTTCATTGCCGCCGGGCGAGGCGTTTCGCGCTCCGCCCTGCCGTGGATTGGCATTGGCGGCCTGGCGCTCGGCGCCGGCACCGCGTTCTTCTACACGGCGCTGGGGCACATCCCCTTCAGCGTCGCGGCGCCGGTCATCGGCGCCGTGCCACTGGTATCCTACGGATTCATCCTCTTGTTGCTTCGGGGCCGCGAGCGCCTGACGCCGCGCGTGCTGCTCGGGGCGACGATGGTCGTTACGGGTGTCATCGTCATACGCATCGTGAACGCGTAGGGAGGCTCCACGTGCCGGTTTCCCAAGAGACCCTGGACCAGATCGCCTTGACCCGCGCCGAGTACGACATGATCGTCGAGAAGCTGGAGCGCGAGCCCAACACCGTCGAGCTCGGCCTCTTCGGCGCGCTATGGAGCGAGCATTGCGGTTACAAGCACTCGCGCCCGTTGTTGCGCTCGTTCCCCACCACCGGAGCGTCCGTGCAGGTCGCGGCCGGCCAGGAGAACGCCGGCGTCGTCGACATCGGCGATGGGCTGAGCGTCGTGTTCAAGATCGAATCGCACAACCACCCGTCCGCCGTCGAGCCGTACCAGGGCGCGGCCACGGGCGTTGGGGGCATCATCCGCGACATCCTGGCGATGGGGGCGCGTCCCATCGCGCTGCTCAATTCGCTGCGCTTCGGGCCGTTGAGCGAGCCGCGCAACAAGTTCTTGTTCCAGGGCGTCGTCTCCGGCATCTCCGGCTACGGTAACTGCGTCGGCATTCCAGACGTGGGCGGCGAAATCCAATTCGCCCCCGCCTATTCCGGCAATCCACTGGTGAACGCGATGTGCGTCGGCCTGCTGCCGCAAGGCGCCCTCGTCCGTTCGCGCGCGTCGACGCCGGGCAACACGCTCATGCTGGTCGGCTCGGGCACGGGGCGCGACGGCATCCACGGCGCCTCGGGCCTCGCGTCGCGCTCATTCGAGGAGGAGCGCGAGATGCGGCCGACGGTGCAGGTGGGCGACCCGTTCTTGGAAAAGGTGCTGATCGAGGCCTGCCTCGAGGCCGCGAGGAGCGGCCATCTCGAAGGCATGCAGGACCTTGGCGCGGCCGGCCTCACCAGTGCGGCGATGGAGAGCGCGCAGCGCAGCGGTAGCGGCGTGCGGATCGACGTTTCCCGCGTTCCCCGGCGCGAGCCCGGCATGTCGCCCTATGAGGTCATGCTCTCCGAGTCGCAAGAACGCATGCTCCTCATCGTGAAGCAGGGGCACGAAGAGGAGATACGCGAGCTATTCGAGAAATGGGACTTGCGCGCCGTGGCGATCGGCACCGTCACCGGAGATGGCGTCGGCCGCATTCTCGATGGCGACGAGCCGGTGGCCGAGGTCCGCATTGACACGCTGGTCGAGGCGCCGACCTATCGCCCGCCGGCCCAACGGCCGTCGTATCTGGCGCGCTTGCACGCGGCCGTGCCGCCCACGCCTCCGCCCGACCGCATCGGCGGCTCGCTGCTCAAGCGTCTGCTGGCCTCGCCCAACATCGCCAGCAAGCGCATGGTCTACCGCCAGTACGACCACGAGGTGCAGACCAATACCGTGGTGAAGCCCGGCCAGGGCGATGCCGCCGTGCTGCGGCTGCGGGGCACGAAGAAGGGCCTGGCGGTCGCCGTCGATGGTAATGGCCGCCACGTCCATCTGGAGCCGTACGCCGGGGGCGCCATGGCGGTCGCCGAGGCCTGCCGCAACGTCGTGTGCGCGGGCGCCACGCCCGTCGCGGTCACGGACTGCCTCAACTTCGGCAACCCGCGAAAGCCGGAGGTCTACTATCAGCTTCAGCAGGCCATCGAGGGCATGGCGGCCATGTGCCGCGCGCTGGGCATCCCGGTGGTCAGCGGCAACGTGTCGCTCTACAACGAATCGCAAGGCAAGGCCATTTATCCGACGCCCATCGTCGGCGCCGTCGGCGTGCTGCAGCAAGCCGAGCAGCGGTTGACGGCCGGCTTCGCCGCCGAGGGCGACGTCGTGCTGCTCTTGGGCGCCGCGGCGTTGCGGGGCGAGGATGCCGACCTGTCGGGCAGCGAGTTCCTCGCTCACCTCCACAACCAGGTCATCGGGCGCCCGTCCATCGACATGGAAGCCGAAGCCCGGCTGCAACGGCTAGTGACCGGCCTCGCGCAGGATGGGTTGCTGCGGTCCGCTCATGACTGCTCGGACGGTGGGCTGGCCGTGGCGATAGTGGAGTGCTCGATGCTGGGCAACGTCGGCTTCACCGCCGAGGCGTCCTTGTCCGGGCGCTGGGACGCGGCCCTGTTCGGCGAGCGGCCGTCCCGCGTCGTCGTGAGCGCCAGTCCGGAGCGGGCGGCCGAGGTACTGCGGCGGGCTCACGACGCGGGCGTGCCCGCGTTGCGGCTGGGAGTCACCGGGGGCGCCAACGTGCGCTTCCCCGGCCTCATCGACGAGCCGATCGCCAGCCTCGTCGACGCCTACGACAACGGCCTCGAACGCGCGCTCAACGCTTGATGTCAAGCGGATCATCGGGCTGAAGCTGGGACAAATCCGCCTTGCGCGGCGGCGGCGGCATCCCGCACTATACGCTCGCTGTCTGGGGAGACATTCGATTCGGTACGCTCTTAACGGCCTGGCGGTGGTATGATGCTGCTTTGTCCGCGCGCGACAGCCCGGCGCTGACGTTCCGCGGAGCAAGGCAACACGGACAAGGAGTCCTGTCGAACGATGAAGGTCATCTTCCTCGAGGACGTTCCCGGCACCGCCGATGCAGGCGAGGTTAAGGACGTCAAGAACGGTTTCGCGCGGAACTTCCTGCTACCCCGCGAGTTGGCGGCGCCGGCCACGGCCGACAACCTCCAGCGCATCCGGGCGATCGAGAAGGCCGCCAACGAGCGCCGGCTGAAGTATTCCGAAGAGTGGAAGACGGTCGCGAAGGCGCTGGAAGGCAGGCACATCACGGTCGAGGCGCGCGTCGGTCCCACCGGCCGACTCTTCGGTGCCATCACCGGCCGCCAGATCGCCAGCGAGCTGAGCAAGCAGATCGGCCGCGATTTGGACCACCGCATGGTGTTGCTGTCGCAGGCGATTCACGAACCGGGCGACCAGAACGTAACGATACGGCTGTACCGGAACGTGCAGGCGCACGTGAAGGTGTCCGTCGTTCCGGAAGGCTTCGTGCGCGACCAGGCCGCGAAAGCGGCCGCGGATGAAACGGCGCCTCCCCAGGCCGCGGAGAACGCCGCGGAACCGGAACAGCCCGCCCAGGCCTAAACCGGTCCCGCGTCATCGTGGGGCCTGCCGATGTATGCGGAAAAACTTCCCCCGCACGATGTCGATGCGGAGGAGGCGGTCGTCGGTTCATTGCTCATTGATGGTGAAAGCATCGGCCGCGTCGCGCCCATCGTCCATGCCGACGATTTCTATCGCGAACGCAACCGGTGGTGCTATGACGCGTGCCTCGCGCTCTACCAGCGCGGAGAGACGATCAACCAGATCACCGTCACGCACGAGCTGACACTCCGCGAGCGGCTGCAAGACGTGGGCGGCCCGGCGTACCTCAGCCACCTCGTCTCCGTTGTCCCCACGTCCGTCCACATCGAGCACTACGCGCGCATCGTCAACCGCACCGCCACGATGCGCCGCCTCATCCAAGTGGCCGGCGACATCGCCTCCATCGGTTACGCCGGCGCCGCCGATGTCGACGCCGCGCTGGGTCAGGCGGAAGACATGCTCTTCCGCATCCGCAATACGCATTCCGTCCAAGACTTCGTCACCGTTCGCGAGGTGCTCGACAAGTACCTCGAGCAGACTTCCGCCCTGGAAGGCGGCGTCGACGTTGCCCTTCAGCCCATCCAGTCCGGCTTCACCGACATCGACCGCGCGCTGGGCGGACTCCAGCGGGGCGACCTCGTCATCCTCGCCGCGCGCCCCTCGCTGGGCAAATCGACGCTCGCCATGAACATCGCGCAGAACGCCGCGAAGGACGGCGCGACCGTTGCGGTGTTCAGCCTCGAAATGAGCCGCGACCAGCTGGCCTACCGCCTGCTGTGCGCCACCGCCGAGGTCGACATGCAGCAGCTGCGCCTCAGCACGATGGGCATTCTGAACGAGGCGACGATGAGCCGCGTGATGGCCGCCATCGGTGAGCTGTCCGACTTGCGTATCTACCTCAACGACGCCTCGCTGCAAACGGTCGCGAACATACGTTCGATGGTGCGGCGGCTGCACGTGGAGCGCGGCGTCGACCTCATCATCGTCGACTACCTCCAGCTCATTAGCGGCTCCGGCCGTGGCGAGAACCGCGTCGCCGAGCTCGGCGAGATCACGCGCTCGCTCAAGGGCATGGCCCGCGAGATGAACGTGCCGGTCATCGCGCTGTCGCAGCTCAGCCGCGCCATCGAGCAGCGCCCGGACCACTTCCCCCAGCTCTCCGACCTGCGCGAATCGGGCAGCATCGAGCAGGATGCCGACGTGGTGGCGTTCATCCACCGCGAGGACCGCTTCGTGACGCAAGAACAGTGGGAACAGAAGAACCCGACCGCCCCCTATCCCGAGAACCTGGCGCAGCTGGTCATCGCGAAGAACCGCCACGGCGCCACCACCAGCGTGTCGCTCTACTTCCACGGCAAGTTCTACCGTTTCGAGAACCTGGCAACCGACTCCCAGCGCGATTAGGAGGTCACCGGTGATGCGCGACATGTGCCGAACCCGCCGGGGGTGGTTGAGCGATGCCGACGCGATTTGACGGCTTTCCGTCCAACGCACGGCAGGTGCCGGTGCCCGCGCCGCTGCTGGGTGACCTGCTGTCGGCCATCGACGACGTCGCCGAGCTGAAGTGCACGTTGCGCTTCTTCTGGCACCTTGCCCAGGAACGAGGCTCGCCGCGCGCCGTGCCCGCCGAGCGCCTCCGCGACGACGACGTGCTGCGCGCCGCTCTCGGCTCGCCGGATGCGGTCGCGCGAGGCCTGGATGCCGCCGTCGAGCGTGGTACGCTCTTGCTCGGCGCGCTGGCCGATGGCAGCATGGCGTATCTCGCGCATACGCCGGAGCACCGCCGGTTCGCCTCGTCGAGCGGCGCCGCCAAGCCCACCCAAGGCACGGTGCCGGCGGCCGCCCGTGCTGGCGCCCCGGAAGTGCCCAATGTCTATGCACTCTACGAGCAGCATATCGGCCTGCTAACGCCTATGATGGCGGATGTGCTGCGCGATGCCGAGCAGACCTACCCGGCCTACTGGATCGAGGAAGCGTTCCGAGAGGCCGTGTTGAGCAACCGGCGCAGCTGGCGGTATGTCCAACGCATCCTCGAACGGTGGGCGACGGAAGGACGAGGCGATGGAACGCATGGAAAGTCTGGGGGACATCCTCCGGCGCTTACAGCGGCAGAGTATGTCCGCCGCTATGGGCGAAACACCGGTCGCCGAGCCTGAGCCGTCGATCGCGGTGCCGCCGTGCCCCATCTGCGGCGGACGCGGGTGGGTGCGGCACGACGTCGCGCCCGGACACGCCGATTTCGGCAAGGCGTTCCCCTGCACCTGCCAGCAGCAAGCAAGCGTCGACCAGCGCCTCGCGCGCCTGCGCCGCTTCTCCAACATGGGGGTGCTCGCTCGCGTCACGTTCGAGCGCACCGATGCTCAAGGCCGCGGCTCCACGGCCGATGCGCGTGCCCGCTTCCAGGCCGCTCTCGATGTCGCCCGCCGCTACGCGGAGTCGCCCGACGGGTGGCTGACGCTCTCCGGCGCGAGCGGCACCGGCAAGACGCACCTCGCCGCCGCCATCGCCAACCGGTGCATGGAGCGCGGCCTGCCCGTTTTCTTCGCGTTCGTGCCGGACCTGCTCGATCATCTCCGTGCGTCGTTCAACCCGGAGAACGAGGTTTCCTACGACGACCTCTTCGAGCAGGTGAAGTCGATTCCGGTCCTCGTTCTCGACGACCTTGGCATGCAGAGCAGCACGCCCTGGGCCGAGGAGAAGCTCTTTCAAGTGCTCAACCACCGCTTTGTCAGCGGGCTGCCCACCATCATCACCACCAATTTGCCGGTCGAGCAGATGGACGCCCGCCTGCAGAGCCGGCTGCTGGACCCGCAGATCGGCGCGGCGCTCGACCTGGGGCGGGCCGATAGCCCCACGATGCCCGGCATTGGCGCCGTGCCTCCCGCATTGCTGCGCGTGATGACGTTCGAGACGTTCAAGCTCGGCTTGACCGATCCGGCGGCTCGCCGGCAATTGCGCGCGGCGTTCGACTTCGCGGTGTCCTATGCCCGCCACCCCGAGGGATGGTTCGTGCTGCTGGGCAACTCCGGCTGCGGCAAGACGCACCTGGCAGTCGCCGTCGCCAACGAGCGGCTGCGCGCCGGCGGGGACGTCTTTTTCGCCTTCGTCCCGGACCTGCTCGACCACCTGCGCTACACGTTCAGCCCGGACAGCCGCGTGACCTACGACGAGCTGTTCGACCGCGTGCGGCAGACGCCGCTGCTCATCCTCGACGACCTCGGGGCGCAGAGCAGCACTCCCTGGGCTCAAGAAAAGCTCTACCAGATCATCGTCCACCGCCATAACGCGCGGCTCGCCACGATCGTCACGACGCGCGGGCTGCCGCCGAATGCCGGCGACCCGATCACCTCGCGATTGAACGACCCCGGTAGCGGCGAAGTTCACCCGCTCGACTTGGTGCCCGACCACCGCCAGTCCGGCGGCGGGCGGCCCCGGTCCGCCCCGCCTGGCCCGCCGCCGTCGCCACGACCGCCGTACCAGGGCAGAGGGCGGTCGTAGCCGATGGCCCAGCATTGCGAGTTCTGCGAAATCGTCGCGAGGCGAGCGCCCGCCGCCATCCGCTACGAGGACGACGAGGTGATGGCGTTTCACAACCGCCTCACATGGGTGCCGGTCATGCTGCTCATCGTGCCCCGGCGGCATCTGGACCAGCGCCAGTTCTGGTTGTCGCCATTGTTCGCCATGGCCGCGCAGGTCGCCGTCCGCCTCGGCGACACCGACTGCCCGAACGGTTACCGGCTCGTGTCCAACTTCGGCGAGGACGCGCTGCAGACGCAGGCCCACGGCCACCTGCACGTCATCGGCGGCGCGGGCCTCGGCCTCTACATCGACTTCCCCGGCAAGGGCGACTTCTGGCTGCATATGTACGGCGGCCACCGGGAGCTCGAGTGACCGTGCCCACCGTCATCTGGGTCGGCCTTGGCGGCTTCATCGGGGCATCGGCGCGCTACCTGGTTGCTGTCGCCGTGGCGCGCGTGTTCGCGCCGCCGTTCCCGTGGGGCACCGTCACCGTCAACCTCGCCGGCTCGCTGCTCATCGGCATCGTCACCGCCCTTGCCGAAACCCGCGGCATGCTGTCCACCGAGGCGCGCTTCTTCCTGGTCACCGGCGTGCTTGGTGGCTTCACCACCTTCTCGGCCCTGAGCATGGAGACCTACGCCCTGCTGCGCGCGGGGAGTTGGGCGCTCGCGCTTGGCAGCGTCGCGCTGCAGCTGGCGTTGGGCGTCTCCGCCGCCGCCATCGGCTATGCGTTCGCGCGCGGCCAGTAACCGCCCTTGCCCGCGCTGTTGTAGAATCGTCGAAGGATCCGCGATGAAGGGAAGTAGTAGGGGCGTCCTGGTCGAAGCGAGCCGGCGGAGGGCCTCATTTCAGGCCCTCAAGCGGTGGAAGGCCGGTGATCCGTGGCACCCCGAACTCATCCTGGAGCGGCTCGCCCGAGCCCCGGCATCGCCGAGGTTAGGGCAGCGGCGCGCACCGTTACCGCGCGATGAGCAGTCCCGGCGAGGGCCTGTGAGGCTGTCGCTCGGCGGAGCGCATTCCCTCGCGGCTGGCAAGGCCGGGGAACGAGGGTGGCACCGCGGGAATTCCTACCCGTCCCTTTGTGGGGCGGGTTTTTGTTTGCGGCCGGCGAGGCGACACGCCTTCATTGGACAACTTTCGGTGGAGCGGAAGATGGTAACGACGCGGATGGTGCAGTTGCGCTACGACCCCAAGACGATCGACGGCAAATGGCAGTCGCGGTGGGCGGCCGATGGTCTCTATCGCGTGTCCGATGACGACCCACGCCCACGGTGGTACGCCCTCACCATGTTTCCGTACCCCTCCGGCGACCTGCACATCGGCCACTGGTACGCGATGTCGCCGTCGGACGCGCACGCCCGCTTCATGCGGATGCGCGGCTTCAATGTGCTGCACCCCATGGGGTTCGACGCGTTTGGACTGCCCGCCGAGAACGCGGCCATCAAGCGCGGCATTCATCCGCACACGTGGACGATGGCGAACATCGAGCGCATGCGCGGCCAGCTGCGCTCCATGGGCACCGTCTACGACTGGAGCCGCGAGGTCGTCACCTGCCAGCCCGCGTATTACAAATGGAACCAGTGGTTCTTCCTGCGGATGCTGGAGAAGGGCCTGGTCTACCGCGCCAACGCGCCGGTCAACTGGTGCCCCGGCTGCAACACCGTGCTCGCCAACGAGCAGGTCGTCGACGGCAAGTGCGAGCGTTCCGGCGATGTGGTGATCCGGCGCGAAATGGAGCAATGGTTTTTCAAGATCACCGCCTACGCCGACGAGCTGCTCGACTTTTCCGGACTCATCGAGTGGCCCGAGCGTATCAAGACGATGCAGGCTAACTGGATCGGCCGTAGCGAAGGAGTGGAGACGTCGTTCGACATCTCCGAGTACGGGTTGGCGGACCGGGACATCCGCGTCTTCACGACGCGTATTGACACGATCTTCGGCGTGACGTTCATGGCGCTGGCTCCCGAACACCCGCTCGTCGCGAAGTTGACGTCCGCCGACCGGCGCGCCGCCGTCGACGCCTACGTCCAGGCCGCCCGCGAGGCGAGCGAGGTCGAGCGCCTCTCCACGGAGCGCGAGAAGACCGGTGTCTTCATCGGCGCCTACGCCACGAACCGGCTGAACGGCGAGCGAGTGCCGATTTACGCGGCCGACTACGTGCTCGCGAGCTATGGCACGGGAGCCGTGATGGGGGTGCCCGCGCACGACGAGCGTGACTTCGTGTTCGCCAAAAAGTACGGCATTCCGATCAAGGTCGTGATCGCGCCGCTCGGCTGGAGCGAGGGTGACGAGCTGCCGGCGGCTTACGTCGACAAGGCCGGTGGCACTCAGGTCCATTCCGGCAGGTTCTCCGGCATGCCGCAGGCCGAGGGCTACAAGGCCATCGCCGACGAGATCGAGGCGAAGGGCTGGGGCCGGCGCACGGTCGGCTATCGCATGCGCGACTGGCTCATCTCACGGCAACGGTACTGGGGCACCCCCATTCCCATCGTCTACTGCGCGCGCGACGGCGCCGTGCCGGTGCCCTACGATCAGCTGCCCGTGATGCTGCCCGAGGATGCCGAGTTCAAGCCGACGGGCGAGTCGCCGCTCGCCCGGCATGCGGGCTTCGTGAACACGACGTGCCCCCGGTGCGGTGACCCGGTGACGCGCGAGACCGATACGATGGACACCTTCGTCGATTCCTCGTGGTATTTCTTGCGTTATGTCAGCCCGCACTACGAAGAAGGCCCGGCCGACCCACGGTCGGCGCGTCACTGGTGCCCCGTGAACCAATACACCGGCGGGGCCGAACACGCCACGATGCACCTGCTGTACGCGCGCTTCTTCACGAAGGCGATGCGCGACCTCGGCGTCGTCGAGTTCGGCGAACCGTTCCTGCGCCTGTTCAACCAGGGCACGATCCTGTCGAACCACATGAAGATGAGCAAGAGCCGTGGGAACGTGGTCGCGCCTGATGAGTACGTTGGCGAGCTGGGCGCCGATGTGGTCCGCCTTTACCTGATGTTCCTCGGCCCGTGGGAGGGTGGCGGCGACTGGAGCGATACCGGCATCAATGGTGTCGCCCGGTGGGTAAACCGCCTGTGGGACCTCGCGACCAAGCCCGTCGGCACGCTGCCCGCCATCGACGGCTCGGCCGACCGTGAGGTCACGCGACTGTTGCACCAGACCATCAAGAAAGCCATTGGCGATTACGAGGCATTCAAATACAACACCGCTATTGCCGCCATGATGGAGTTCACGAATAACTTGGCACCCGTGCACGAGGCCGGCGCCGTCTCGGCGTCCGTCTACCGGCAGGCCATCCATGACCTGCTGCTGCTGCTCGCCCCTATGGCGCCACACATCACCGAGGAGCTGTGGGAGCGTGCCGGACATCGTTACAGCATCCACCAGCGGTCGCTGCCAACGTGGGACGAGCGCTTGGCCGCCGCCGACGAGGTGACGCTGGTGGTGCAGGTGAACGGCAAGGTGCGCGACCGCATCACCGTGCCCGCTGACACGAACGAGGAGGCGGCCAAGAGCGTCGCGCTCGCCAGCGACAAGGTGCGTCAGTTCACGGAGGGCAAGCAGGTGGGCCAGGTCATCTTCGTCCCCGGCCGCTGGCTGGTCAGCGTGGTGGTGAAGGGGTAGGCGTCTTGACCCTTACCGTCCGCCACGGCACGATGGCCGACTACGAGGCGTTGGCGGTGCTGTATCGGCAGACGGACGAGTACCACGCGCGCATCGAGCCGCGTCTCATGCGCGTGCCGGACGGTCCGTCGCGGCCGCCATCGCTGGTCCAGTCGGTGACCGATGATCCGGAGTCGGCGTTGCTGGTGGCGGAGGGCGCCGGCGGCGCGCTGCTGGGCACCCTCATCGTGCGGCTATCGAAGCCGTGGAGCGATCCGCGATCGGTGCCGCTCCAGTTCGCCGAGGTGAGCGATCTCGTCGTGACCGAGCGCGCGGCGCACCAGTGTCGCCAAGGCGTTGATGGAAGCGGCGGAGGCGTGGGCGCGCGAGCACGGGGCCGCCGGCCTCAGCCTTGGCCTGTTCGCCAGCAATGAATCCGCGCTCAGCCTCTACAAGACGCTTGGATTCGAGATCAGTTCGTTCCGCATGCGGAAATTCCTCGACTAGTCGCCCTGTGTCCTGCCCAGCGCCTCATCCACGGTGATGCACGGCAGCCGGAGCGCCTCCGCCACCGCCGCGTTGGTCAGTCTGCCCTGGTGGGTGTTCAGCCCCGAAGCCAGCGCCGGGTCCAGCCGCATCGCCTCCAGCGGGCCGTGGTGGGCGATAGCGATGACGTAGGGCAATGTGGCGTTGGTCAGCGCCATGGTCGACGTGCGGGGCACGGCACCGGGCATGTTCGTCACGCAGTAGTGGATCACGCCGTCCACCTCGTAGACCGGGTCGTGGTGCGACGTCGGCCGGGTCGTCTCGATGCACCCGCCTTGGTCGACCGCCACATCGACGATCACGGCGCCCGGCTTCATCGAGGCCACCATCCGTCGCGTGACGACGCGGGGGGCCGATGCCCCCGCGATGAGCACCGCCCCAATCACCAGGTCGGCATCGCGCACCGCCTCGGCGATGGAGCTGCTCGACGCGACGACCGTTTCGAAGCTGCCACGCAACACCTCGGTGAGGTAACGGAGGCGTGGCGCGCTCTTGTCGATGATCGTCACGTGGGCGCCCATGCCGAGCGCGATGATCGCCGCATTCGTGCCCACGGTGCCCGCGCCGATGACCACCGCCTTCGCCGGAGGCACGCCGGGCACGCCCCCAAGTAGCGTGCCCATGCCGCCGAAGTGGCGCTCCAAGTAGCGCGCGCCGATTTGCGCGGATAGGCGCCCCGCGACTTCGCTCATGGGTTGCAGCAATGGGAGCGAACCGTCGGGCAGGCGCACGGTCTCGTAGGCTATGCCGGTGGTCTGGTGGCGTAGCAGCGCCTCGGCGGCCTCGCGCGCCGCCGCGAGGTGCAAGTAGGTGAACAGCGTGAGCCCCGGCCTCAGGTAGCCGAGCTCCGGTCCCAGCGGCTCCTTCACCTTCACCACGAGGTCGCACTTGCTGAACAGCACCGATGGGTCGTCCACGATGTCGGCGCCGGCGGCCACGTACTGCTCGTCGGTGAAGCCGCTGCCGGCTCCGGCGTTGCGTTGCACGTACACGTCGTGACCTGCGTCTTCCAGCGCCTGCGCGCCGGTTGGCGTGAGTGCCACGCGGTTCTCGCCGTCCTTGATTTCCCGGGGTATGCCGATGCCCACGATGGTCTCCTACGTGCCGTCAGACCCTTGCCGACGGCTGCTTAGTCCGCTTAAGAGATCGCGAATGTGGAGCCATCCAGTGTCCGCGTCACTTCGATGCGTACCGGGAAGGCTTCCTTGACGTCACCCATGTGCGTGATAACCAGGATACGCTGAAACTGATCCTCGATCGTCCGTATCAGTTCCACGATGTGGTCGCGGCCGTCGGCATCCTGGGTGCCGAAGCCCTCGTCGATGAACAGCGTCGGCAATGCCGCGCCGGAGCGCCACGCCAGCAGTTTGCTCAGCGCGATGCGGAGGGCGAAGTCGATCCGGAATCGCTCGCCGCCGCTGAACATCTCGTAGGCCCGGTGCCCCAGCTCATCGGAGATGTTGATTTCCAGCGTTTCCACCGGCTCGCCCACGTCGCCCGCGCGTCCGGTGCGCTTCGCCCGTTGCGTCTCCATCTTCAGCGACATGCGCCCATCGGTCATGCGCTTCAGCAGCTCGTTGCCGTCGGCTTCCAGCCGGGGTATGGCCGTTTCGATCAGTAGCGCTTGCACGCCGCCCTTGCCGAACGCCACCGCCAGCTCATCGTAAATGGCGGCACGCCGCGCTTGCTCCTGTTGGTCGGCCTGCCGCGCCTTCCATTCCACCTGAGCGTGACGCGCCGCGTCGAGCTGCGTCCGCAACGAGCCGCGCCGCGACTGCAAGCCATCGTACTGGACCCTCGCGGCGTCGCGTTCGCGTTCCAACCCAGCGCGACGCGTTTCATAGGCGGGCAGCTCCCGCAGTTCGTCGGCGATCCGTTTTCGAAGCTCGACGACCTGCGCCAGCTCCTGCGCCGCCTCGAGCTGGCGGGCGCGGACCCGCTCCAATGCGGCACCGTCTTCGGTCAAGCGGGTCTTCGCCTCTGTCAGCGTGCGCTCCGCGACCTCCCATGGAGCCAGGCGCTTGACTTCGTCATCGGCGAGCAGCACTTCCTGGGGATCGAATGCCAGCTCCGCGATTCGGGCTCGCAGCGTCGCGGCGGCCGCATGCTCTTGCTCGGCGTAAGACTTGGCGTCCAGCCGCAGCCGGGACTCGGCCAACGCCGCTTGCAGGCTCGCGGCCTCGGCCGCCGCCCGTTGCGCCTCCTCGCGCTGTGCCGCGAGGAGGGCGATCTCGCTTTCCAGCCGCCTTCGTTCCGTGTCGGCCGCTTGCTGCTCGCGCGCCGCTTCCGCTTGGGCCTGCTCGGCCTCCCGCGAGAGCTGCTTGGCCGACGCATCCTGGTCGCGGTAGCGGCGCCGCAGCTCGGCGATCTCGTCGTGGTACCGGGTGCGGAGCCGCGCCAGGGCAGTGGCGTCCAGCGATTGCTCGCACAGGGGGCAGGCCGCGCCGTCCGCGTGCTGGTGGTCCAGCAGGTCCAGCTTGGCGCGCGTCTCCTCGCCCAGCGCCTTCACGCGGACGTTGTCGTCCAGCAGCCGGCGCGCTTCCACGGCGAGCGCTTGATGGCGCTCCACGAGGGCCGAGACGGCCGCCGCGCGTGCGCCGACCGACGCCAGGGCCGCTTGGCGCTCGGCGATCTGCTGTTCCGCGCGCTGCAGGCCGGCAGCCTTTGGCAGCACATCGCGATTGAGGTGCCGTTGCAGCGCCGCGACCTCAGCCTCCAACCGGGCGCGGTCGGCGGCGATGCGCTGCTCAAGCGGCGCCAGTTCGCGATGCAGTGCGTTATAGCGTTGCTCCGCAGTCCGCAGCGCGTCCAAGCGCGCGCGAGCGGAGGCAAGCGCCTTGGCGCCCGCTTCCGTCTCCTCGGCCCGCGCCATCGCATGGTTCCACCCCGCTATGCGCTGCTCCATTTGCAGCGCCTCCTGGCGGGCGTCCCGCTCGCGCGCGGCGGCTCGCCGCTCGTTCTCCGCCAGCGCGTCCGTTTCGGCCTGTCGCCGTTCGAGGTCGGCCACGCGGGCACGCACCAACTCCAGCCGCTCGGCGAGCGATTCGACCGTCAGCCGCGACGCCTCGATCTGACGGTCGGCATCGGCAAGCTCCGTCTCGACGCTCGCCATCCGCGATGCCTGCTCGTGGAGGCGATCGATGACGGAGCCGATGGCCGCGACCTGCGCTTGTGCCCCCTTCGCCCGCTGTTTCGCGATCTCTTCCAGCCGGTCGTAGAGGCCGAGGCCGAGCACGCTCGCGAGTACCTGCTTCCGCTCGGCGGGCGTCGCCATGGTGAACAGGTCGGCGCGGCCCTGCAGCAGGAATGCGCTGTTCACGAACGTGGCGTAGTCCATGCCCACCAGCCGCTCGATATGAGCCTGTGTCGCCGGGATCGTGTCGGCGGTGATGGGCCGGTAGCCTTCGCCGGTCTCGACGCCGATCTCCAGCGAGCTTTGTGGCGTGCGCCGGGCGTGCGAGTAACGCCGCGTCACGCGGTAGCGCTGGCCGGCCGCCTCGAAATCGAGCGTGACCGACATCTCCTGCTGCCCCTGGTGGATGAGCTGCTCGGCGCGCTGCCCACGCGCCTTGCCCCAGAGCGCCCACGTCATCGCATCCAGCAGGGCGGACTTGCCATGGCCGTTCGCTCCGCATAGGCAGGCGACATGGATGCCCTCCAGCCGCAGCGTGGGTGCGTTCTCGCGGTAAGAGAGAAAATTTCGGACGGTAAGACTGAGCGGCAGCAATGCCTGGCTCCCGAATGGGTTCGGCGGTGGCGATTGTAGCATAGGACGTGCGCCGTTCTGCCCGCGCAGCCGTCCAATACCTTGCCGGTGGGTTGCGCCGATGCTAGTATCAAGGGCGTTCGGCAATCCTTTTTCGAGAGGCCACGCCTTGCCCCTACACATCGTGGTCCTCGCCAAGCAGGTCACGGACTCTGAGGCCCCGGCCAGCGCCTACAGCGTCGATGCCACGGGCAAGCGGGTGGTGCTACAAGGGAGCGTACCGTTCATCGTGAACGGATTCGACGAGAATGCCGTCGAGGCGGCGCTCCGCATCAAGGACGCGGCGCCCGACAGGCGCATAACCGTCGTCTCCGCAGGCACCGAGTTCGCGCTCGACGTGGTCAAGAAGCCCGTAGCGATGGGCGCGGAGGCCCTGGTGCTGTTGCAGGACGGCGCATTCCAAAACACCATCGATCCGCTGTTCACGGTGCGGGCGCTTGCCGCCGCCATCCATAAACTCGGCCAAGTCGACCTCGTTTTGGCTGGACGCCAAGCATCCGATTGGGACAATTCGCAGGTGCCGCTCGGCGTCGCGGAGACGCTCGGGTGGCCGGTGATTCACGTGACGCAGCGAGTCGACGTCAGCGGGGCCACCGTTCGCGCGCACCGCGTGCTGCCTGACGGCCACGAGGTGGTAGAGGCGCCTCTGCCCGCCGTCGTCACCGTGTCGAACGAGCTCGGCTCGCCGCGCTACCCCAACATGCGGGGCATCATGGCTTCGAAGCGCGTGCAGCCCACCGTGTGGACCGCCGCCGACCTGGGCGTTTCCAGGCCGGCCCCGGCGCTGGAACTCGCCGCCGCCGCGCTGCCCAAGCGCACGGTCGAAACCGAGCTGATCAAGGGCGACGACGACGCCGACGCCGGGCGCAAGCTCGCCATGCGTTTGCGCGAGGCAAGACTACTATGACGGACTCGAACGCCCAGGGCGTGCTGGTTGTCGGCGAAATCGAGCATGGGGCGCCTTCCGCGGCGACGTTGGAGTTGTTGGCCGCCGGGCGGGCGCTGTTGCGAAAACTGCCGGGCGAGCATCTGTCGGCGGTGCTCGCGGGCGAGCGCGCCGCCGACGCCGCGGCGCGGGCCATCGCCGCCGGCGTGGACATCGTTTACACCATCGAGGCCGACGCCGATGTGGCGTCGCACCCCGACGCCTTGGTGGCCGCCGGGCTGGAGGCGGCGAAGGCCGCCTCGCCCCGCATCGTACTGGGGCCGCGAACGGTTTTGGGGCGTGAGGTGCTGCCGCGCCTGGCCTTCCGTCTCGGCACGGCGCTGGCGCAAGACTGCACCGCGCTGGATTTGGACGACCAGCGACGGTTAACGGTGACCAGGCCCATTTATGGCGGCGCGATTCAGGCAACTGTCACCTGTTTGTCCACTCCCAGCGTCGCGGCGGTGCGACCGAAGGCTTATGATGCAGAGGTGGCGGATTCCGGCAGGGCCGGCACGGTCGTGCCACTGACCCTCGACCTGGCATCCACGGTGCGCGCGCGCCTGGTGGAACGGGTGACGCGCCCGGTCGAGGGCAAACGCCTGGAGGACGCGCGGGTCATCGTGAGCGGTGGTCGTGGACTTGGCGGGCCGGAGCCGTTCAAGAAGCTAGAGGAGTTGGCGGGGTTGCTGCACGGGACGGTGGGGGCTTCACGAGCGGCGGTGGACGCCGGCTGGGTGCCCGCGGCGATGCAGGTCGGCTTGACCGGCAAAACCGTGACGCCCGACGTTTACATAGCAGTGGGCATATCGGGCGCCAGTCAACACATGGCCGGGTGCGGCAGCGCGAAGACGATCGTGGCGATCAACAAGGATCCGAACGCGACCATCTTCAAGCACGCGCACTATGGAGTCGCGGGCGAC
Source organism: SAR202 cluster bacterium (assembly GCA_016872415.1). Lineage (GTDB taxonomy): Bacteria > Chloroflexota > Dehalococcoidia > Lucifugimonadales > Australimonadaceae > VGZX01. The sequence continues at coordinate 60,713 of VGZX01000004.1, forward strand.
TGGCAGAAAGTGCTTCCAGCGTTCATGGACCAACTCCACGAGCTGTTGCGATAGCTCCCGCATGGAGGGGTAGCGTGGAACAGGACTTCGATCGCGAAATGGCGGAGGCGATGGCGCAGGCGGAACGGGCCGAGGTGGTGTGCGTCATCATGCCGATCATCAACCAATGCTTGGTCTATGACGCGCGACACACCGCCGACGACCCTCCCCGGCTGACGGTGTCGCCGCCACTGGGGTCGGCGGAACGGCGCCTGCGTCAGGTGAATCAGTCGCGACCGCACCTTAAGTACGTGCGCGACCTCACGGTGCTCCCGTGGACCGGCTCGGTGGAGAGCTTCGCCCATTCCGACATTTGGGAGCTCATTGTCCGGCGCATGGTGAATTCCGGCTTGAAGACGGCCGGCAACGCATGCCAAGAGGCGCTTGACGAGCTGAAGCAGTGGGAGCGCCGCGCGCTTATCGCCATGATCAAGGGACAGGGCCCCTACCAGACCGTATGGTCGCGCGGGCGCCGTTAGACGACGCCAGCCGGCGAGGGACGAAATCGATCGAAGGGCCTCCCGGCTGGGAGGCCCTTCTTCGTCGTACCGATCATGGCTTCCTGGAGGAAAGGCTTTTTATACCTTCACCGCATCCTTCTGCCGTGCCTCGACGATCTTTTGCGTGAGGTTCGCCGGCACTTCGCCGTAGTGGTCGAACTCGATGGTCATGCGGCCTCGGCCCTGCGTCAACGCCCGCAGCTTGGTGCTGTATTGCTGGGCCTCCACCTGTGGCAGCGTCGCCTCGATGGTGCCCATGCCGTTGCCCGGCGTCATGCCGACGATATGCGCGCGGCGTGTGTTCAGGTCGCCCACCACGGCGCCCATGGCCTCGTCCGGCAACGCGATGCGAACACGCATCACCGGCTCCAGCAGCGCCGGCTGGGCCAGCTGCACGCCATGCTTGAGCGCGGCGGCCCCGGCCAGCTCGAAACTCTGGCCCGACGAGTCGACCGGGTGCGAGCTGCCGTCGGTGAGCGCGACCTTGATGTCAGTGACATGGAAGCCGGCGAAGGCACCCTCCTCCATCGCCTTCTGGATGCCCTTTTCCACCGCGGGCACGTACTCCTTCGGCACGGCGCCGCCGACGACTTGGTTCACGAACTTGAAGCCGGCGCCACGCCTGGCCGGTTCCAGCCGCAGCACGACGTGGCCGTACTGGCCGTGACCGCCGCTCTGCTTCTTGTGCTTATGCTCGATCGTCGCCGGCTTCGTGATCGTCTCCCGGTACGGCACTTTGGGTGGGGCGAGCTCCAAGTCCACGCCGAATTTGCGCTTTGCCCGCTCGGCCATCACCTCGACGTGCGTGTCGCCGAGGCCCGTGACGATGAGCTCGCCCGTGGCCTGGTCGCGGGAGATACGCAGCGTTGGGTCCTCTTCGGTGAGCCGTGCCAGCGCCGTCGACAGCTTGTCCATGTCGGCTTTGCTCTTGGGATGCACGGCCACGCTGTAGATCGGCGTGGGGAATTCGATGCCGGGCAGCACGATCGGCTCGGCCTTGGTGGTGAGCGTGTCGCCGGTGAGCACGTGCGTGAGCTTCGCCAGCGTGCCGATGTCGCCCGCGGCCACTTCGCCGACGGTGTGTTGCGCCTTGCCCATTGGCGCCGTCACCTGCGCGATGCGCTCGCTGGAATGATGCGTGCTGTTGAACACCTCGGAGTTGCCGCGCAGAGTGCCGCTGTAAACGCGGAAGTAGCTGAGCCTTCCGACGAACGGATCCGCCGAGGTCTTGAACACGAGCGCCGCCAGCGGCCCCTTGGGGTCGGCCGGCAATGTCACCGGTTCTCCGTTCTTCGCTGCCCGAGTCGGCGCGACGTCGGCAGGGGACGGCAAGAGCGAGACAATGGCGTCGAGCAGTTCTGGTATGCCGGCGCCCGTCACGGCCGATCCGGCGAGCACCGGCACCGCGCCGCATGCCCGCACGCCCACGCGAAGACCATTGGCGATCTCGTCGTCCGTCAGGTCACCGGTGCCGAGGAACTTCTCGGTCAAGGCGTCGTCGGTCTCGGCCACCATCTCGGCGAGGCGCTCACGCGCCTGGCCCGCTCCGTCGCGCGCTTGGTCGCCCAGCACGCTGATGACGCCGGAGAACGCCTTCTCGGCGCCTACGGGCAGGGTGACGGCCGCGCAATGCTGTCCGAGTTTCGCCCGTGCTTGCTCCAGCGAGCGCATGAAATCGGCGTGGTCCTTGTCCATCTTGGTGACGAACACGAGCGTCGGCATCTTCAATGCCTGCAACTGCTTCCATACCATTTCCGTGCCCACCTCGACCCCCGCTGGGGCCGCGACGACCAGCACCGCGGCATCGGCGACGCGCAGCGCCGACGCGGTTTCGCCCGAGAAGTCGGCATAGGCGGGGGTGTCCAGCACGTTGATCTTGTGCTCTTTCCAGGTCACCGGCACCACGGAGAGCTGCAAACTGGTGAGACGCTTGTGCTCTTCCGGTTCGTAGTCGGATACGGTGGTGTGGTCTTCCACGCGGCCTATGCGGGGCATGGCCTTGGCGGTGAACAACATCGACTCCACGAGCGAGGTCTTCCCGGCGGCCGAGTGCGAGACGAGCGTCACGTTGCGGATTTGCTTGGTCGTAAACTGGGTCATGAATGGCCTCCTCCAACCGGATCGATGCGCCTGAGGCCATTCTAGCCACGGGGAACGGCTATCGCAATCAAATGCAGAATCAGCAGCGTATATGACGTAAGTAAGCTACGAGGACGTCGAAAACAGATCATATGAGGCGTAAGAGCTGCTATTTCGCGATCACGGGCTTGCTGTTGCTCCTCTGTCTGGTGGGGGCGGGCCGTCAAGCACCGACGGCTGGGCTGCCCGCCCTCACGGCGCCACTTGAGCAAGACCTCGTGCGGTGGGAAGTGGGCAACTTCATGAAGAAGTGGCTGCACTTGGCGCGCGCGCAGGTATGGCGTGATGCGCCGTCCTCGGCTGAAACGACAGCCATGATTGCGGAATTCTTCAGCCTTGGCGACGAGCGCCGCAGGCTCCAGCGCCAGCAGGTGGCGGCGCTGGCCGGCGATCCGGCGCGGGCCACGCTGGGCATTGGCGCTCTGACCGAGGGCCTCGACGACGTCCGGTCGCGGGCCGCCGAGCTACAGCCGTGCGTCGAGGAGGCGTTGGAGGCGGCGATCTCGGCCGCAGCCGACGAGATGGGACTCATGCGCCGCATTGGCGCCAGTCGCTGGCCGCCGGTCGACTTCACGTTCGAGCCGGGCGGCCTGGTGCTCGTGCGCTCGCCGCGCGAGAGCATACGCCGCCTGCCCGACTCCCTGCTGCGCCCCGACATTCCATTGCTCGAACAGGAGCGGCTGGAGCGCGAGGCCGAGGCGCTGGACCCCGGCATCGCCGCGCTAATCGTCCGCGTTGGCGGCGTGGCGACGTACCCCGCGCAGGTCACGCCCGATGCCGACCTGCACGGCACGCTCATCATCGCCAGCCACGAATGGGTGCACCACTACCTCTTCTTCCACCCCCTCGGCAGGCGCTGGTGGGACGGAGGCGAGCTGACGCAGATCAACGAAACGGTGGCGAACATCGTCGGCGAGGAGCTCGGCGACCTCGCGTACGAGAAGCTCACCGGCGTTGCCGTGCATCGCCCGCCCTGGCAACCGCCCACGCTGCGGGCACGCAACGAGCCCCCGCCCGACGTGTTCGACTTCAACCGGGAGATGCGGCGGACGCGGGCAGGGCTGGAGGCGTTGCTGGCGGCGGGCCAGGTTGACGAGGCCGAGGCCTACCTGGAGAAGCGGCGCCGGCTGTTCGTCGCCAACGGCCACCCGATACGGAAGCTCAACACCGCTTACTTCGCTTTCCATGGCACCTACACCGACTCGCCGCAGTCGTTGAGCCCCATCGAGCCGCAATTGCGGTCGATTCGAGCGGAGGCCGGCAGCCTCGCGGCTTTCTTGGACCGCGTGGCGCGCATCGACGCGCCGGGCCAGCTGGAGGGGTTGGCCCGCGACGCGGGCTGGCAACCGCGACAATAAACGCGGTTAAAAGCGGTGAAACCGCGCGGCGCGGCCCGCTACGAGGAGCTGCTCCACGAGGTGCTCATTTACAACAGCGCAGACCTCGAGGCGATGTGGGCGGTGTTCGTTTGGCTCGCCAGGTCGTTCGGCCACGAGCCGGCGCCGATGTGACCGTCTAGCGCCAGTCGGGCTGCTGGCTTGGCACGCTGGCATGCGTGAGCTGGGCCTGCTCGCCACCGTCGCCGTTCATGATGAAGAGGTCGGCCTTGGTGGTGAGGAGCGTGGAAAACACGATTTGGCCGTTCGGGCCCCACACCACGTCGAGCTCGTCCACGTCGTTACGGGTCAGCTCCCTGGTGTCCTCGCCCTTGAGCGACACGGTGAAGACGTCGACATTGCCGTTGCGGTCCGACAGGAACGTCAACCGGCGGCTGTTGGGCGCCCACGACGGGCTGAAATCGTTGCCGGCGCCCTCGGTGACACGCACCGGCGTGCTGGCGATACCGTCGCCGCTGACCTGCATCACGTAAACGTCCTGATTGCCGTTGCGGTCGGAGACGAATGCGATGCGCTTGCCATCCGGCGACCATTTGGGGCCGCGATCGTTGCCCTGCGTCAGTTGCACGCGGTTGACGCCTTCCGGGTTCCGCAGGAACAATCCGATGGATTCGCCGGTGTCGTCCAGCTCGGCGAACGCGACCCACCGGCCGTTCGGCGACCACGCCGGGTCGGTGTCGGAGGCCGGCCCAAAGTTCAGCGGCTGAGGCCGCAGGTTCGTGAGATCGACCCAGTAGACCTTGGGCAAGCCCTCGCTGTTGCGCGACGTGTAAGCGAGGAAGCGGCCGTCCGGCGACCACGCGATCTGCGTTTCGTCGACTCCGGTATTGGTGACGCGCATGGTGCTGGAGCCGTCCGCTGGCGCGACGTAGACCTCGACATTGCCGGGCAGGTCGCTGAGGAACGCGATGCGCTGCCGGTCGGCGGACCACACCGGGTTGAAGTCGTCGCCCCTCGTGCCGATCACGGTGCGCCCCTCCAGGCCGGTGGGACGGACGATCGCGATGTCGCGCTGGCCCTCGGCGCCGACGGTGTACGCGATGAAGCCGTCGTCGCGCAGCAGGCCGCACGCGGCGAACGCCGGCACAACGGCCAGCATGAGCATGGACGCTGCGAGCAGCCGGACGGCGTGCGCGGTCAGGGATGTGTGCATGGCATCGCAATCTGGGGCGCGCCGCGCTTCGTGACCAGGCGGCGCGGGAATATCGCGCGCCACGTTAGCAGAAACATCGAACGATGGATAGGTTCTGTCAAAACGGAAGATGATGGGATTGCAGCGTCGGGCGGCGTGCGCGATGACGGTCGGCGAACATGCCGTAGACGAAACCGCCGATCACGCCCGCGGAGCCGCCACTGGCGACCATGGTCAGCGGCAGCCACTCGGCGGAGACCTGCGGCGTGCCGGCGCAGTCGCCAGGCTGCGCCCCTTCGCTCGCGATCCGGTCGGCCGCCACTTCGTTCTCGCACGGCTGCACCAGGCCGCCGAACGCGCCTTGCACGAACAGCGCGCCGCCCATCGACAATCCGAAGCTGACCGCGCCGACGAAGACCGCCAGCAGCAGGGCCCGGCGCAGGCGCCGGCCCGCGGACGGCTTACGGCCCGTAAGGCTTGGGGAAACGCTCATGCGCCCTGCAACGCCCGCACATGCGCCGGCTGCATCTTCGAAGTGGCGATACGCATCACGTTCGGTGGCACCCGGTCCTTGACGCGCTTCAAGAACTCAACCACGCGGTCGGGCTGTAGGCGGGCGGCCTCCAGCAGCAACATGCCCACGCCGGCTTGCACGTCCTCGTCTGGGTCGGCGATCACCGTTTCGGCGACGCCGAGGGCATCGGTCAAGAAGCGGCCCTCGCGCGCCATCGGCGTGAACGACATGACCGCCGCCCGCCGACGGAAGCGGTTGTTCGACTTAGCCCAATCCCGCAGGCGGGCAACCAGCGACGGCTTTGCCGCCACCGCGCGCGACACTAGGTGCGTGGCGAGGCCGTCCGCGTTCACCACGTTGGTCACATTCTCCATCCAGGCGTCGAACCGGTCGAACTCGCCGCCGCCCACATGCCGGCCTTGGGCGTTCACGATCTCGTCCGCCACCAGGCCCTCTTCCAGCACGCCGCCGCGCCACAGGGGGTCGGCCACGTCGATGGCGATGCCGAGGCCGTTGGTCCGCATGCGGCGGACGAAGTCCATGGCGATGCCGTGCGCTTGCTGCGCCGGCACGCCGTGACACGGCACGTCTTCTCCGAGGGTACGGCGCCACTCTTGCGCGGCGCGCGGGTTGGCGGCGGCCCGCAGCCGCTGGCGTATCTCGGCGACGATCCCTTCGGCGGCGGGGTCGGGCGTCTTCGCCGCGGCGGGCTGGGGCTGTCGGCGTTGATGCTGTTGGCGCACCGGTTACACCTGCTTGGGCCTGGCGCGCGGCCACGGTGCATGGCTGCCCGCCAGGAGGGGTTTCACCGCATTGTATCGGTTTCAAGGCCGGTTCGGAGCGCGCGAAGCCCTGATGGCAACTCGCGTCGCAAGTCGGTTGTCCGCGTCGGCCGAAGCCGTTAGCATGGCCAGACATACCATCGAGGTGATCGTTGAGTTCTGCCGCCGTCCGTTCCGCGCCGCTTGCCCCCACCGGAATCTCCTCCCTCCGCGCTCCCATCGAGGTCTGCTGGCTGATCGCCGCAGGGCTGGTCCCGATGGCGATGATGCCGGAGAGCTCCATGCTGGGCTTCATCCAGATGCCCAAGGTGTTCGTCCTCCGCACCGTCGCCACGGTCCTTGCGGGCCTCATGACCATTGAATGGGCGCTGCAAGCGGCAAGATGGCGCGAGGCCGCGAGCGCAGCCGGCGACACGGCGGAATCGTCGGGCATTTGGCGGTCCATCCGCTCCGTGCCGGGGTCCTGGCTGTACGCCGGAGCCGCGGCCGTGCTACTCGCCAACCTCGTGTCGTTCGTTCTATCGCCCGTGCGGAACGTTTCACTGTGGGGCATCGACCCCGGCTGGGACTCCTACGGCCTGTTCAACGTCATCTGCTACGCCGTGGTGTTCCTCGCGGTCGCGTTGCACCTCCGCCACGAGCGACAGCTGCGCCACCTCGCGTGGGTGCTCACCGGCGCGTCGCTCTGGGTCAGCTTCTACGCCATCTTGCAGCATTGGGGCGTTGACGTGCTGCACCCGTCGTCGACCAACGCGGCGCGCTCGGAGGCGACGTTCGGCAACCCCATCTTCGCGGCGGCATGGCTGCTCATGACCGTGCCGATAACGCTCGCATGGGTCATGTCCATGCGTGAGCGCATGAGCCCATCGTCGCATCTGCTGCTCGGCAGCGGGCTCATCGCGCCACAGGTCACGGCCATCGTGTTCAGCGGGAGCCGAGGCCCATGGATCGGCACCGTGGTCGCCACCCTCGCGTTGCTCGCGCTCACGGCATGGGCCATCGGGCGGGCACAAGCTATTCGGCTGCTCGCGATACTGGCCGTCGCGTTCAGTGTTGCCGTCACGTTCTCGGCGCTGCCCGCCCAGGCAGCGGCCCCACCCGGCGGCGCGTTGGTCGTTCGTGCGTTGTCGATCCTCGGCGAGGCGGGCGGCGGCCTCAACAACCGCATGACGATTTGGTCCACGGCCGGCACCGTATTCGCCAACCGGCTCTGGGTGGATCCCTCGGCGTTTCCGGAAGCGCCATCTCTTGCGCTGCGCCCACTCCGGCAAGTGACGGGCTACGGCCAGGACATGTTCGGCATCGTATATCCGCTGGCCGGCGAATCGACATATACATTCGAGTTGGCGACGCATGGGCACAGCTTCATCGTGCACACCGCCATCGAGCTTGGATTGCTCGGAGTCGCCGCCTACGTTGGGCTGTGGGCCGCGGCGGTGTTCGCCGCTTTCCGCATCGTGCGAGCGGCGAAGGCCGGCGCCGGCAGCGCGTTGATGCGTTATCTCGCCGTCGCGCTCCTGGCGATCTTGGTCGGCCGCGCGGTGGAGCAGTTGTCCGGCAAGGCGCAAATATCGGACATCACGCTATCCTGGGTGCTCGCCGGCACGCTCGTTGGGCTCATGGTCATGTTCTTGCGCCTGTCCACGCCGCTGCCCTCCACCGTGGCGCCGCGTGGACGCCAGCGCCCGGCGCGGGGCCAGCCTCCGGCCGGCAAGCCGGCGCCGGCCAAGCTCAACCCCGTTCGTGTCGCCGGCGCCTCGGTCATTTGCATCGCGCTCGCGCTCGTGTGGTGGGTAGGAGAGGCCAGCCACGCCCTGGCATCGGTCACGGCCGCGTCCGGCGAAGCCGCGCTCAAGCGTGGCGACCTCAACGGCGCGGCTGCCGGCTTTCGGGATGCCATCGACATCGACCCCGACGCGCCGGTTTTGCGTCTGCTCCCCGCCGACACACTCATTCAACAAGCGAAAAGGACACAAGACCGCGGGCGGAAGGTGGAGCGGCTCAACCTGTCACGGGCGCACGCGCGGGCGGTGTTGGACTGGAACCCGCTCGATCATCGCGGGTGGTCGCGCCTCGCCGACGCCTCGCGGGAGCTTGCCGGCATCGACTCCAGCGCGGCCGACGCGGCGGTAAGCGAGGCGCGAGTGCTCACCTATTCGCTCATGCCGGGCTTCTGGCAAACGAGCGCATCGCTCGGATGGACTTACAACACCGTCGACCGACCGGCGGAGGCGCTCGCCGAGTTCGAGCGGGCGCTGGCGCTCACGCGCGAGTCGCGCAGCACGGAGGGAGTGTTCTTCATACACTACCTGCAAGCGCTGGCGCTGGAAAAGCTGGGACGGTACGAGGAGGCGTTGGCGCTCGCGCGAACCTCGTACGACCTGAAGCCGACGAACGAGGCTGATGCCGTGATACAGCGGCTGCTGCCGCTGGTGCCGGCCACGTCGTAGCGGTTTACCCGCGCTTCAAGCCCAGCGCCGGCGGAACGGTTTCCTCGCCGCGCGCGGTGCTGTTGGCAAGCTCGATCCACTTCCGGGGATAGATGTCGGGACGGTACAGCGGCGTGGGATAGTGACGCCCGCTGCGCTTCTCCCAGTCGGTGCAGTCGCGCACCATTGCCTTGTCCTGGTCGTTGAAGCGGCCCATCCGCAGCGGGCCCGCATAGGCGTGCCACCAGAGATGCGTCCAGAGGCGGCTGATGGGGTTCCCTGGCCAGTGGCAACTCACCTGGAAGTAGTTGTAGTGGTTCTCGTCGACGGCGACGTACCACTCGTAGTAGACGGCCTCGTTCATGGGGAAATGGATCACGCGCAAGTAGCCCGGCATGCTCATGGATGTGACGGTGCGAACGCCGCGAACCGGCCGCCAGAACGGTTGCGATGCCCGACGCCACCAACGCGTTGGAGGCCAAGCGCCAAGGCCGGGGTAGTCGGACCGTGGCACAGGGACGCCGCTCTTTTCGAGCAGCCAACGGCGGCGGTCGTCGCCCTCCTCTCCCAAATGCACGTCGTAGTCCGGCTGGTAAGAATAGAAACTGTTGAAGATGAAGGCGATCGCGTCGCGGTGCAGCATCTGGAAGTGGCCGCCGCCGGCCCCCTCCGCGTGGTAGCGCCAGTTGCCGTAGACCAGGTTGTGACGCGACTTCACCATCGTGTCCTCACGCAGCAGCAGGTGCGGCACGTCGTCCTCCAGCGGCGCC
>VGZX01000005.1 GCA_016872415.1 SAR202 cluster bacterium
CCGGCCATCGACGAGCCGGCGACCAAGCCCAAGGCCACCCGCTCCCGCAAGGAGGAGCCCGTCGCCGCCGGCTAACCGGCGCCCTCTCGGGCTACTAGTTTCGACATCGTTCGCAAGCACATGGTCACCCGGCAGGCGCAACCTGCCGGGTGACCCTCTTAAGGCGAGGACGCAGGTAAGGCGAGGACGCAGGCGAGAATGCGCCCGCCCCACGCGGCTCGCGCCAATGTGGCGCCGTGCCTACACGCCCGCGCCGCGCCGTTGTATGATTGCGCCACATCGGCACCGCGCAACGGAGGAGGCTGACCATGAAGTTCCCGATCGGCGTTGGGTTGAACCGTGACCCACGCTACCCCGGACACTTTGGAATCCCGAGCGACATCGTCAACGTGCCGCAAACCGTTCCCCAGTGGTGGGCGGTCGTGTTCATCCTCGCCCTCGTCATCCTGCCGTTTGGCGTGTGGGGCGCGCTCACCGACACCACCCGGGTGAACGGGCTCATCCACGGCGGCACGGTGCTCACCGTGGCCTACTTCGTCTACGTGGCCCTCACCGGCATCGCGGGCTGGATCATACGCCACGAGAAGTTCGAGGAGATGCCGCAAATCTTCTTCAGCATCGTCATCGCGCTCGTCACCATCGCGGTCAACGTGTGGCTCATCGTTTTCCGCACCTTTGGCGATGGGCAGTGGTTCGCCGGCAGCATCGCCGTCGCGCAGACGCTATTCGCCATCAACATCCTCTACCGCTCATGGCAGATCGCGCTCGTCATCGGCCTCTTCACGACCCAGCCGCGCCGCCTCGACACCGTGGGCAGCACGCGATAACCCGTTCCCCGCGCCACATGCCAAGGAAAGGCCCCGCTCACCGAGCGGGGCCTTTCGCGTCGCACCGTTCGAACGCACCGTTCGAACGCACCGTTCGATCAATAGGTCAGCCCGGTCTCCTCGCGGGTGCGCGTCAGCGTGTCGACGATGGCATAGATCATCGTCTGCGCCGCCTTCACGACATATGGGCCGTAGGTGCCCGACATCGTGAACCCCCGAATGTCCTTTGGCATCTCCGGGTTTGGCGGCGAGCCGGAGATGCGAGCGGTCGGCAGGCCCCATGTGCGGAGCACGCCGGCCTCGGTCTGGCCCGCTCCCCGTCCCTCGTAGGTCTCGCTCTTGTCACCCTCCACGGCCTGCGCGCCACGGATCGACGACTGGATGATCCAGTTGTCCGGGTCGGTCCGCCCGCCAGGCATCGCGGTATACATCTCCCACTCGGCCTGCATGCCCGGATACTTTCGCAGCACGCCGTTCATGAACTCGTCGAAGATGTATTTCGCCTCCATGGGCGACATCCACGGCGCGGGCCGCATGTCGAGGAAGATCTCGGAGATGGCGGGCGACCAGTTGGGCTTGTCGGGCCGCCCCGCGCGGATGCCATTGGCCGAGATGGCCGGACGGAACGCCCCGGCGGCATACTGCTGCCGGTAGGTTTCCGACCAAGCGTCGATCTCTTGGAGTATGCGCGCCGTGTCCTGGATGACCCGATAGGCCATCTGCTTGTTGCTCTCATTCGCCATGTACATCGGATCGCCCTTCACGCGAATCCGATAGTAGTTCATGCCGGGCTCCTCCCAGGAGACGTGGTAGCCCGGCTTGTGGAACAACGCATAGTCGCCCGTGATGCCGCGCGTGAGCGCGTGGAACAGCCCCGCGGTGAGGCTGATGTTCTTGCGCGGCTCGTCGTCCGGCGAGGTCGCGGGCGCGCCGCCGGCAAGCGTGGCCGCGTTGAGCGTGCCCTTGAACGGGATGCCCGCCTTTTGGAGCGCCTCCACGGCCATCATGATGGCGACGGCAAGCCCCTTGTCGTTGTTGGAGCCAAGGCCGATGACGGTTTGCCCCTCCACCTGCGCCGGGCGCAGGTTATCGCGCCGCATGGGGTCGCCCCACTGGAGGCCGTCGCCCTTGATGTTCCCGCGCCAATGGGTGTCGATCGGGCAGCAGAGGAGGATCGTGGGTCCCGAGCCGTCGCCCTTGATCCGGCCGATGGCATTGCCCTGCATGGGGTCCATTTCCTGGTAGAACGCATCGACGCCGAGCCGCTTCCAGTAGTCAACGACGTAAGTGTTGACCTCCTTCTCGTAGCCAGTGGGGCTGTAGATGTTGGTGATGTCGACGTCGAGGTCAATCGCCTTTTTGACGTCGAGGTACGACCAAGCCTGCTCGATCCACTGGCGCTGCTGGGCCGAGAGCGGCACCTGTCGCACCCGCACCGTTTTCGGCGCCTCCGGCCAGTTATCGAGATAGGCGTGGTAGTTCGCGGATTGCATCGACGCGGGACGGCTCTTCGTCTTCGTCTTGGTAGCCACGGTGCGCCAACCTCCACCTGAAAAGGTGGCGCCATGTTACTCCACGGCGCCACCCCGCGCGATGCGCGGTATTGGAACGGAGCACGGCTCCGTTTACAAGTCCCTCACCTTCGGGATGATCTCTCTCGCCAGGTATTCCGGCACCTCGTCGCGCTCGTAGAACAGGTGCTGGAACATCACCTCCTCCAACCCCAGCCGCGATAGCTCGCCGAGTTGGTCCACCACCTGCTGAGTCGTCCCGCCGATCATGCCCAGCTCGGGCCCCCGCAGCACCGTCTGCTCCGCGCTCAACGCCTCGCCCCGGCGCGGCATCTTCGACAGTCGCTCGGCGACCATCAGCCGGAATCGCTCGTCCGGGCCCACCATGGCGAAATTCATCATCGACCGGCGGATCGCGTTCGGGTCGCGCCGCTCCGCCTCGCAATGCCGCGCCAACACCTCGTTCTTGCGAGCGAGGTCCTTGGCCGACAGCCCCACGCTGTTCCACTCGCCCGCGTACCGCGCAACCACGCGTAGCGTCCGCTGCTCGCCGCTGCCGCCAATGACGAGCGGCATGCGCGTCGCCGGCTTCGGCTGGAGATCGACTCCGTCCACGCGATAGTAGCGCCCGTCATAGCGCACCGGGCCTCCGCTCCACATCGCGCGCATGAGCTGGATGGCTTCCTCCAACCGCTCGAACCGCTCCCTCGCTGGCGGGAATGGGATGCCATAGACCCGGTGCTCGTTCTCGTATCAACCCGCCCCGACGCCCAGGATGAACCGGCCGTTGCTCAGCTGGTCGAGCTGCGCGGCCATGCGGCCAACATCCACCGGCGACCGGAACGTGACGGGCGTGACGAGCGGCCCGAAGCGAATGCGTGTCGTCTCCTTGGCCGCCACGGCGAACGAGAGGAACGCGTCGATGGAGCTTTGCTGCGAGCCGATAAAGTAGTGGTCGGAGCGGTGAACGCTCGCCAGGCCCAGGCGCTCGGCCAGGGCAAGAATATGGCTCCAACGCTCCCAGGTCAGACCGTTTTGCCCCTCGACCATGAGACTGATACGCACGGAGACACCTCCGGTGAAGTAGGACGCCAGCCTACGGCGCGCGGATGTGCGCGGCAATAGACGTGAAGGGTGACATACATCGCACCATCCGCGGCCAGGCCGCTGGGCGATAGAATGAGCGCGCAACACAACACGAAGGTGACGCCCATGACCTCACCCGCGCGCCGCGGCCAAACGAAGGTGCCCATCGAGTCGCCGCCTCCGCCTCCTCGCGTCGCGATCGAGCACGTCACGCCCGGCGTCGACGGCGGCCGGTTCCCCGTGAAGCGCATCGCCGGCGAAACGGTGGAAGTGCAGGCCGACGTGTTCGCCGACGGCCACGATGTCGTAGTCGCGACCCTGCTCGTCGCCAAGGATGGCGAGGAGGCTTGGAACCGCGTGCCGATGCGGCATTTGGGCAACGATCGCTGGAGCGGCGTGTTCAAGCTCGGCTCCGTCGGTTGCTACCGCTACGCCGTGGCGGGCCGCGTCGATCATTTCGAAACTTGGCGGCACGATACGCTCATCAAGTTGGAGGCGGGGCAAGACATCAACGTAGAGCTGGAGATGGGCGCGCGGCTGCTGGAGGAGGTCGCCGCGTTCGCCGAGGGCGACGATGCGGCGGCGCTGCGCGCGGCGGCCGCCGCCCTGCGCGCTCCGTCGGACCGGCAGGCAGTGGCGCGCCAATTGCAGGATGAAGCCGTCGCCGCCATCATGGGCCGCCACGGTGCACGCTTCGAGACATCGAGCCCCAAGCTGCGTTTGATGGTCGACTCGTCGAAGGCGGCGTTCAGCGCGTGGTACGAGCTGTTTCCGCGGTCCCGTGCCGCCGAGCCGGGCGCTCATGGCACGTTCCGCGACGTGGAGCGCCAGCTTCCGCGCATCGCGGCCATGGGTTTCGATGTGCTGTATTTCCCGCCCATACACCCGATCGGCCGCTCGTTCCGTAAAGGCAAGAACAACCAGGTCGTCGCGCAAGAGGAAGACGTGGGCAGTCCGTGGGCCATCGGCGGCCCTGAAGGCGGTCACAAGGCCATCCACCCACAGCTCGGCACCCTGGCCGACTTCCATCACCTCGTGGACGCCGCCAAGGAGCACGGCATCGACATCGCGCTCGACCTGGCCTACCAATGCTCCCCAGACCACCCCTACGTGCGAGAGCATCCGGAGTGGTTCAAGCGGCGCCCCGACGGGACCGTTCAATACGCCGAGAACCCGCCGAAGAAGTACCAGGACATTTATCCATTCGACTTCGAGACGCTGGCGTGGCGGTCGCTGTGGGACGAGCTCAAGGGCATCGTCGACTATTGGGTGGCGCAGGGCGTCCGCGTCTTTCGCGTGGACAACCCGCACACGAAGGCCCTGCCGTTTTGGGAATGGCTCATCGCCGAGGAGAAGCGCGAGCACCCCGACCTCATCTTCCTCGCCGAGGCGTTCACCAGGCCCCGCATGATGGCCCGCCTCGCCAAGCTGGGCTTCACGCAGTCCTACACCTACTTCACGTGGCGGAACTCGCGGTGGGAGCTGACGCAATACCTGACCGAGCTGACGCGGACGGAGCTGCGCGAGTATTTTCGGCCAAACTTCTGGCCGAACACGCCGGACATTTTGCACGCCACGTTGCAGAATGGCGGACGGCCCGCGTTCATGGCGCGGCTGGTGCTCGCGGCGACCATGTCGGCGAACTACGGGATCTACGGCCCCGCGTTCGAGCTTGGCGAGGCGACCCCACGCGAACCCGGAAGCGAGGAATATCTCCATTCCGAGAAGTATGAGATCAAGCGCTGGGATTTAGGGTCGCCCGCGAGCCTCGAGCCGCTGATAACGGCCGTCAACCGCATCCGGCGAGAGAATCCGGCGCTACGGCAAACGAACGACATTCACTTTCACCAAGTCGACAACGAAAATGTCATCGCATACAGCAAGCGCTCGGGTTCCAACGTCGTGCTCATCGTCGTGAACCTCGAGACGCGGTGGACCCACTCGGGCTGGATCACGCTGGACCTTGCCAGTCTGGGTTTGGACGGCGTCGAAGAATACGACGTCACCGACCTCGTGTCGGGAGCGCGCTTCCGATGGCGTGGCGACCGTAACTACGTGGAGCTGAACCCCGACGTCCTTCCGGCGCACATCCTGCGGATCGAGCACCCGCGGCCCGAGCCGGTGACGCAACCAATCCAACAGCCGGTGGCACCATGGCAGGAACCTTCATGAACGAACGGGTGAACGCGTCCGAGGTCATCGGAGACGATTCCCTCTGGTACAAGGACGCGGTGATCTACGAAGTGCACGTCCGCGCGTTTCAAGACAGCGATGGCGACGGCATCGGCGATTTCCGCGGGCTCACGTCGCGACTGGACTACCTCCAAGACCTCGGCGTCACCGCGCTTTGGCTCCTGCCCTTTTATCCATCGCCCCTTCGCGACGACGGCTACGACATCGCCGATTACATGGACGTTCACCCCTCCTATGGCACGCTGCAAGACTTCCGCACGTTCCTGCACGAAGCCCACCGGCGCGGACTGCGCGTCATCACCGAGCTCGTCATCAACCACACGTCCGATCAGCACCCCTGGTTCCAGCGCGCGCGACTGGCGCCCAAGGGCAGCTCCACTCGCGACTTCTACGTGTGGAACGACACGCCGGACAAATACACCGGCGCGCGCATCATCTTCAAGGACTTCGAGCGCTCCAACTGGACACTGGACCCGGTGGCGGGCCAGTATTACTGGCACCGGTTCTACCACCATCAGCCTGACCTGAACTTCGAGAACCCAGCGGTTCACCGGGCCATCTACCAGGTGTTGGACTTTTGGATGGGCATGGGCGTCGACGGCATGCGGCTGGATGCCGTGCCCTACCTGTTCGAGTCCGAGGATTCCGACTGCGAGAACCTGCCGCGCACCCACGAGTTCCTGAAGGACTTGCGCGCCTACGTCGACAGCAAGTACCCCAACCGCATGTTGCTGGCCGAGGCCAACCAGTGGCCCGAGGACGCGGCGGCGTACTTCGGCGACGGCGACGGATGCAACATGAACTTCCACTTCCCCGTCATGCCGCGCCTGTTCATGTCGCTGCGGATGGAGGACCGGTTCCCGATCATCGACATCATGCGGCAGACCCCCGCCATCCCCCCCAACTGCCAGTGGGCCATGTTCCTGCGAAACCACGATGAGCTGACGCTGGAAATGGTGACCGACGAAGAGCGCGATTACATGTACCGCGTCTACGCGGCGGACCCGCAGGCGCGCATCAACCTTGGCATTCGTCGTCGGCTGGCCCCGCTGTTGGGCAATAACATTCGCCAGATCGAGCTGATGAACGCCCTGCTCTTCTCATTGCCCGGAACGCCGATCATCTACTACGGCGACGAGATCGGCATGGGCGACAACGTGTACCTTGGCGACCGTAACGGCGTCCGTACCCCGATGCAATGGAGCGCCGACCGTAACGCGGGTTTCTCCAAGGCGAACCCGCAGAAGCTGTATTCGCCCATCATCATCGACCCGGCGTTCCACTATGAGGCCGTGAACGTCGAGGCGCAGGAAAGCAACCCCCAACTGCTGCTGTGGTGGATGAAGCGCCTCATCAACACGCGCAAACAACACAAAGTGTTCGGCCGCGGAACGCTCGAGTTCCTCTACCCCGCCAACACCAAGGTCCTCGCCTTCTTGCGGCGGCATGAGGATGAGATAGTGCTGATCGTCGCCAACCTCTCCCGGTTCGCGCAGGTGGTGCAGCTGGACCTCGGCGACTTCAGCGGCTCCATCCCCGTCGAGCTGTTCGGCCAGACCGAGTTTCCCCCGATCGTGAAGGACCAGTATTACACCGTCACCTTGGGCGCCTACGGGTTCTTCTGGTTCGACTTGGTCGCGCAGAAAGCCCAGACGCCGGAGCGCGCCGATGGCGCCGCGCCGAAGGACTTCGGCGTGCCGCTGCTGCACATTCGCGAGCGCTGGCAGACCATGTGCGAGCCGCGCTCGCACGTCATGCTGTCGACGGTGCTGCTCGGCTACGTGCGGAGCCGGCGGTGGTTCGCCGCGAAGGCCCGCCATGTGCAGTTCACCGACATCGAGGACGTCATTCCCGCCCGCATCGGCAACATCGACGCTTTCTTCACGTTCCTGCGTCTCGAATACCTCGAGGGCGAGCCCGAGGTCTACCTCATCCCCATCGCCAGGGCCACGGGCCAAGAGGCGGCCGACATGGCGGCGCAAAGCCCCGGCAGCGTCATCGCCAGGACGCGCCCCGTCGAGTCCGACGATGTGGAGGGCGTGCTGTACGACGCGCTGGCGAGCCCCGCCTTTTGTCGCGGACTCATCGAATTCATCGGCCGCGGCCAGGAGATCGACACTGGCGCGAGCGTGCTCATGGGCGAGCCGACGCAAGCCTTCCACGAGATCGTCGGCAATCCGAACGACGTTCCCCAGGCATCCCTGGGCTCCGCCGAGCAGAGCAACACGTCGGTCACGTTTGGGCGCAAGCTCATGCTCAAGCTGTTCCGGCGGCCCGGCGAGGGCATGAACCCTGACGTCGAAATCGGCCGCCACCTGACCGAGGCGAGGCTGTTTTCCAACATCGCCCGGGTAGCGGGCTCGCTGGAGTACCGCCACGGCTTGCGGACCATGCCCGTGTCGGCGTTGGCCGTGCTGCTGGAATACATCGAGAACCAAGGCGACGCCTGGGCTTACACGCAGGAGTTCCTGGCGGGCTTCTTGGAAAACGCCCTGGCCCAGCCTGGCACCGTGGTGCTGCCCCGCGCTGCCGGGCACATCCTCGACATGGACCTGCGGGAGATGCCGACCGAGCTGAAAGAGCTGGCGGGGCCCTACTTCGCCAACGCCGAATTGCTGGGCAAGCGCACCGGCGAACTGCACCTCGCCCTCGCTCGGGGCGTGGCCGACGCCAGTTTCGCGCCCGAACCCTTCACGGAGCTATACCAGCGGTCCGTCTACTCGTCGATGCGGACGCAGACCATCCAAGTGGTTCAAATGCTGCGGAGCAAGCTGCCGACCTTCTCCGGCGCGGTGCGCGAACAGGTGCGCCACGTCATCGAGCACGAGGACGCCCTGCTGCACTGCTTCGATGCCTTGCGCTTCGACCGGTTCGACGCCATCCGTATGCGTATACACGGCGATTACCACCTGGGCCAATTGCTCTTCACCGGACGCGACTTCATGATCATCGACTTCGAGGGCGAGCCCGGCCGTCCCGTCTCGGAGCGCCGCCTCAAGCGGTCGCCGCTGCGCGACATCGCCGGCATGGTGCGGTCGTTCGACTACGCCGCCCAGACCACGCTGCGAAGCCAGGGCCCCGCCGTGCTGCGCCCGGAGGACGTGGGCAAGGCCGAGCCGTGGGCCACCGAATGGGCCAAGTGGGCGGCGACCGTGTTCGTCAAGTCCTACCTCGAAACCGTGCAGCCTGCCCACCTGCTCCCCGAGGACCCCGCGCGTCTGAAGGTGCTGTTGGATGACTTCGTGCTGTCGAAGGCGTTGTACGAGGTCTCGTACGAGCTCAACAACCGCCCCGACTGGGTGGAAGTGCCGCTCCGAGGCGTGCTGGCGATGATCCCCGCGCCGCTCGTCAAATGAGCGCTCCCAGCCGGCTGCACGCGCTGGCATATCTCAACGGCGTTCAGACGAGCTATCGCGGTGCCGGCGGTCGCATGGTCCAAGCCTCGGATGAGTCGCTGCTCCACGTCCTGCGGGCGTTGGGCATCCCGCTCTCCAGCGCCGACGAAGCGGACGACGCGCTGCGAGCGGGCCGCCTCCAGGCGTGGCGGCAGGTCCTGCCGCCGGTGGTTCCCGTGTTCGCGGGCGAACCGGCCGACGTGACCGTGCGGTTGCCCGCGAGCGAAGCCGGCGGCGTCGCCGCGGAGCTACGATTGGAGGCGGACGCGGCGGTGCCGGTGGATTGGGGAGCGGCCGCGCGCCAGGCCGAAGGCGCCATCGACCTCGACGGCCGGCGCTTCGTGGCATGCCGCCTCCCGCTGCCGGACGGCCTACCCTTGGGGTACCATCGCCTCGACCTTCGATTCCAGTCCGGCGAGGCGAGCGCGTTGGTCATCTGCGCCCCCGCCAGCGCCCCGGCGGCGAAGCGGGCTTGGGGGGCGTTCCTCCCACTTCACGCGGCGCGGCCAGCCGCCGGCGAGCCGGCCGCGACCTACACGGACCTAGAGCGGTTGTGCCGCTGGACCCGCGCGCGCGGTGGCGCGTTTTTCGGCACGCTGCCATTGTCGCCGACGTTCGTCGAGCAGCCCTACGAGCCGAGCCCGTACTCGGCCATCTCCCGGCTCGCCTGGAGCCCCTTTTACGTCGACCTGACGCGCGCGCCCGGCTTCGAGCATTCGCCGCCCGCCCGCGCCCTGGCGAGCGATCCCGCGTTCCAGGCCGAGGCGCGGGCCCTGAGCCAGATGCCGCTGGTCGACTACCGCCGGACGATGGCATTGCGCCGCCGCGTGATGGAAGCCCTGAGCGCGGAGCCGGCGAACGCGCGCGGCTCGTTGGCCTTCGCCGCGAGCCAGCCCCACGCCGCTTCCTACGCGCGGTTCATGGCGGCCACCGAGCGCCACGGCACCTGGCCCACCTGGTCCGACCGAATGCGCGACGGCCATTTGGACGCGGGAGGCTACGATGACCGCGCGGTCGCCTACCACCTCTATGCCCAGTGGGCGGCGCACCTCCAAGCGGAGCGCGCGGCCGAGTCCGGGGCGGGCCTGTACCTCGACTTCCCCCTTGGCACCAATCGAGACGGTTTCGACGTGTGGCGGTTCCAACGGCAATTCGCCGTGACCGCATCCGTCGGGGCCCCACCTGACCCGCTGGCCCTGCAAGGCCAGGACTGGGGCTTTCCGCCGCTGCATCCGAGGCGATCGCGCGAGCACGGCCACGCCTACTTCATCGAAAGCGTGCGCCACCACATGCGCCACGCCGCGATGCTGCGGATCGACCACGTGATGGGGCTGCACCGCCAGTTCTGGGTGCCCCACCCGCTGCCCGCCAGTCATGGCGTTTACGTCCGGTATCCAGATCGCGAACTCTACGCTATCCTGACGCTCGAAGCGCACCGGCATGCCGTGGCGATCACCGGCGAAGACTTGGGCACCGTGCCCGGTTATGTCCGCGCCACCATGCGCCGCCGTGGCTTCATGCCCATGTTCGTGGCCGAGTTCTCGTTGCACGCCGACGAGACGGCCGCCATGGACCCAGTGCCGCCGGGCGCCGTCGCCAGCCTTGGCACGCACGACACGCCGACGTTCGCCGCCTTCCTGCGCGGCCACGACGCCGCGCTGCGCGGGACGTCGGGACAGTTGACCGCCGAGCAGGTCCCCGGCGAGCAGCGCGGGCGCGCCGAGCTGCGGCGTCGGCTGGTCGCTTGGCTTCGCGGACAAGGTTTGCTCACCGGCGCCGGCGACGACGCGGAAATCGTCGCCGCGATGCTCAAGGCACTCTCGGCCAGCGATGCCGGCGTCGTCCTGGTGAACCTGGAAGATCTGTGGCTTGAGGAAGAGCCGCAGAACGTGCCCGGCACGGGACAGGAGCTTCCGAACTGGAGACGGAAAGCCCGGTACGCGCTCGACGAGTTCGAGCGGTTACCCGGCATTTCGGACCTCCTGCGACAACTCACGGAACTTACCGTAGACTGAGGCGCATGATGCGCCACCCCGCCGATCACGGCGTCGCCGCCGTCCGCCACGACTTCTCGCTGCTCACCGACAACGACGTGTACCTGTTCAACGAGGGCACTCACTTTGACCTGCACCGGAAGCTGGGCGCCCACCAATGCACGGTCGACGGCGTGCGCGGCACCTACTTCGCCGTGTGGGCCCCGAGCGCGGAATCGGTCATGGTCTTCGGCGATTTCAACCAATGGAACCGTTCGAGCCACCCGCTGCGGCCCCACGCGTCATCCGGCATTTGGGAGGGCTTCGTTCCCGGCGTCGGCCAGGGGACGATCTACAAATATCTCGTCGCCGGGAGGTATGGCGGCAGGGTCAACGAGAAGGCGGACCCATTCGCGTTTCACGCCGAAACGCCGCCAAAAACGGCCTCGATCGTCTGGGACATCGGCTACGAATGGGGCGACGCGGAATGGATGTCAGGACGCAAGCGCCGCAACGCGCTGAACGCGCCCATTTCCATTTACGAAGTGCACTTGGGCTCGTGGATGCGCGTGCGCGATGACCATGACCGCTGGATGAGCTACCGCGAGATCGCCCCCAAGCTGGCCGACTACGTCGCTGACATGGGCTACACCCACGTCGAGCTGCTGCCCATCATGGAGCACCCCTTTTACGGGTCATGGGGCTACCAAACGACCGGCTACTTCGCCCCCACCAGCCGCTTCGGCACGCCGCAAGACTTCATGTACCTCGTCGACCACCTCCACCAGCGGGGGATCGGCGTCATCCTCGATTGGGTGCCCTCCCACTTCCCCAACGACCCCCACGGGTTGGCGACGTTCGACGGCACCAGCCTATACGAGCACCAAGACCCGAGAGAGGGCTTCCATCCCGATTGGAACTCCTACATCTTCAATTATGGCCGGCACAAGGTGCAGGCGTTTCTCATCAGCAGCGCCATGTTCTGGCTGGAAACCTACCATGCCGATGGCCTGCGCGTGGACGCCGTCGCGTCAATGCTCTACCGCGACTATTCACGCAAGGCCGGCGAGTGGATTCCCAACCAGCATGGCGGACGCGAGAACTTGGAGGCCATCGCCCTGCTCCGTCGCATGAACGAGGAGGCGTACCGCCGCTTCCCCGACGTTCAGACCACCGCCGAGGAGTCCACGGCCTGGCCCATGGTGTCGCGCCCCACCTACGTCGGCGGCCTCGGCTTCGGCTTCAAGTGGGACATGGGCTGGATGCACGACACGCTGGAATACATGCGGCAGGACCCCATCCACCGCTCCTACCACCACCACGAGTTGACCTTCCGCGCCGTATACGCCTTCAACGAAAACTTCATCCTGCCGTTGTCCCACGACGAAGTGGTGCACGGCAAGGGCTCGCTGCTCGCGCGGATGCCGGGCGACGCCTGGCGGCAGTTCGCCAACCTGCGCTTGTTGTTCGGCTACATGTTCGGCCAACCGGGAAAGAAGCTGCTGTTCATGGGCGGCGACTTCGCCCAAGGCCGCGAGTGGTATCACGAATCCAGCCTCGACTGGGACCTGCTCGCCATCCCCTGGCACGAGGGTGTGCGACGGCTTGTCCGCGATCTAAACCGCCTCTACCGGACCTTGCCCGCGCTGCACGAGCTGGACAGCCAGCCGGCCGGATTCCAATGGGCCGAGCTCAACGACAGCGCCAATAGCGTGCTATCGTTCGTTCGGCTCTCGTCCGACTCCCGCCGCGAGGATGGCGTGCTCGTCGTGTGCAACTTCACGCCGGTGGTCCGCCAGGGCTACCGCGTCGGCGTGCCATACCCGGGCCAATGGCGCGAGGTGTTGAACACCGATGCCGCGGTGTACGAGGGCAGCGGCATCGGCAATGGCGACATCGTCTCCACCGACCGCACGCCAATGCACGGCAGGGCGCAATCGCTGTCGCTCACGCTGCCGCCGCTCGGCGCCCTGTTTCTCAAGCACGAGGGGGCATGACGACCCAGCGGTTCATTTGCGTCCACGGCCACTTCTACCAGCCACCGCGCGAGAGTGCCTGGCTCGAGGCGATCGAAGCCCAGCCCAGCGCATATCCCTACCATGACTGGAACGAGCGCGTTGACGACGAGTGCTATGCCCCGAACACCCAGTCGAGGGTGCTGAACGGCGACGGCGCCATCGCCGACCTGGTGAACAACTACGCCCACGTCTCGTTCGACATGGGCCCTACCCTCCTTTCCTGGATGGAGCGCCACGCGCCCGGCGCGTATGCCGCCATCCTGGAAGCGGACCGGGAAAGCCGGCGGCGGTTCTCCGGCCACGGCGCGGCCATCGCCCAGGCCTACAACCACATCATCATGCCGCTCGCCACGCGGCGCGACCGCGTGACGCAAGTGGTCTGGGGCATCCGCGATTTTAGCGCGCGGTTCGGCCGCGACCCCGAGGGCATGTGGCTGCCCGAAGCCGCGGTGGAGAACGAAACGCTCGCGATCCTGGCCGACCATGGCATCCGTTTCGTCATCCTGGCGCCACGGCAAGCCCAGCGCGTGCGTTCGTTGGACAGCCTCCTGTGGCTCGACGTGGGCGAATCAACCGTCGACCCGAAGCAGCCGTATCGCGTGTGGCTGCCGGGCGGCCAGCAGATCACGGCCTTTTTCTACGACGGGCCTGCCTCGCAGGCCGTGGCATTCGAGAACCTGCTGCTCACCGGCGAGCGTTTCGCCGAACGGCTGCTCAACGGGTTCGACCGCGACAATCCACGGCCACAGCTCATGCACATCGCAACCGACGGCGAAACCTACGGCCACCACCACCGCTTCGGCGACATGGCCCTGGCCTACATGCTGCGCTACGTTCAGCAGCGCGGCCTCGCCAAGCTCACCGTCTATGGCGAGTACCTGGACCACCACCCGCCGACGCACGAAGCGCAGGTGCGCGAAAACACGTCGTGGAGCTGCAGCCACGGCATCGAGCGTTGGCGCTCCGACTGCGGCTGCAAGGACGGCGGGCACCCGACCTGGCATCAACGTTGGCGCCGGCCGCTCCGCGACGCCCTCGACTGGCTGCGGGACCAGATCGCTCCGGCCTACGAGGCGCAAGCGGCCACGCTGCTCCGCGAGTCGTGGGCCGCCCGCGACGCCTACGTGGACGTGGTGGTCCGCCGCGACGAGGCATCGCTGACGCGCTTCCTGCGCTATCACGCCGGCCACGTCCTGACCGACGGCGAGCGAAGCCGCGTGTTGCGGCTGCTGGAGATGCAGCGGCACGCGATGCTCATGTTCGCCAGCGACGCGTGGTTCTTCGACGACCTCGCCCGCGTGGAGCCGGTGCAGGCGATGCGCCATGCCGCCCGCGTGATCGAATTGGCGCGCGACGAGCTCGGCCTCGACCTTGAGGATGGATTTCTGCGCGAGTTGGCGGACGCGGCGAGCAATGATCCTCGGCACGGCGACGCCCGTCAGATCTACGAGCGCATGGTGAGGCCGGAGACGGTGGACTTGCCCCGCGCGGCCGCCCATTACGCCATTTCCAAGGCGATGGGGCTGCTCACCACCGAGCCGTCGTTCTACACCTACGCCGTGGACCAGGCCGACGCCGTCACGGCGGCATCCGGCCCCGTGAGACTGATGAGCGGCACGGCGCGGCTTCGCTCGACGCTGACGGCGGAGCAGCGAACGTACAACTTTGGCGTGTTGCACGATGGCCGCCTGGGAATCCATTGCGGCGTGCGGCCCAGCGACGAGCGCAACTCCATTGGCCTCCGTTCCGAGGGCGATGCGTTGATGACGGCATTCGAGGCAGGCTACGACGCGGCGCTATCCGCGCTACGTCTGCGGTTTGGGAACGGCCTGTACCGCATCGACGCCGTGTTCCCCGACGAGCGCGCCGTATTGGTCGAGCGCCTCGCGGCCGGGGCCATGACCTCGGACCTGAGCGATGGCAAGTCCCCGCTGCGGACCCTTGGCGTGCCCTTGGCGCCGAACCTGCAGCCGATTGGCGCGCTTGCGTTGAACGCTCGCGCCCACGCCCTGCTTCGAGAACCGGACATCGACGCGGAGGCGTTTCGGTCCGTTGTAGCGCAGGCGGCATTATGGGGGGTGCGCTTCGACCAGGAAGGCCTCGCGCACGCGTTGTCCAAGCACATCGCCGCGCTGCTGGAGCGACTGCGGACGGCGCCGCTCGACACCGACGCGCTCTCCTCGGCGTTGAATTGCGCGCGTCTCGCGTGGCAGCTGGGCTGGCCGGTCCGGCTGTGGCGTCCTCAAAACACCTACTGGCTCCTCTCGCGGGAACCGCTTGCCGAGCAGGAAAACCACGCCGCCAGCGGTGACCGCGTCGCTGCCCAATGGGCGCACGACTTCCGGTCGTTGGGGCGCGCCCTGCACATGCGGTAGATTTGTTAAAAAGCGTAGAATTCAACCAAATGTCCATATCCACCGTACCGAACAGACAACGTTGATTGAGACCTATTCCCCCTGCGTCGCCTATTTCTCCATGGAAGTCGGCCTCGAGCCTGCCATGCCCACCTATTCCGGGGGCCTCGGCGTGCTCGCTGGCGACACCTTGCGCACCGCGGCCGATCTGGGCGTGCCGATGGTTGGCGTTTCCTTGCTCTACCGGCAGGGCTACTTCGCGCAGCACATCGACGAGTCCGGCCGCCAGATCGAGAAGCCCGAGAAGTGGTCGCCCGAGCAGTTCCTGCGACCCATGCGGCCCCGCGTCCAAATGGAGATCGAGGGCCGCACCGTTCACCTCACGGCGTGGCGCTACCTCATCGTCGGAGCGCGCGGCCACAGCGTGCCGGTCTACTTCTTGGACGCCGACCTGCCGGAGAACAGCGAATTCGATCGCAGCCTCGCCGGGCAACTCTACGGCGGCGACCAGCGCTACCGCGTGTGCCAAGAGGCCTTGCTGGGCATCGGCGGCCTGCGGATGCTCGAGGCGCTGCGCCACGACAACATCCGCGTGTTCCATCTGAACGAGGGCCACGCCGCATTCCTGACAATTGGCGTGCTGGAACAGGAAACGCACGGCAAGGGCATCCATCTCGCGACGGACCTCGACATCGAGGCCGTGCGCGACCGCTGCGTCTTCACCACGCACACGCCCGTGCCGGCCGGGCATGACCAATTCCCAATCGACCTCGTCCGGAGCGTCCTCGGCGATGGAAGGGTCTCCGCCCCCGCAATCGCGGCGACCATCATGGACGGCCGTATCAACATGACGTACCTCGGCATCCACTTTTCGCGGAGGGTGAACGGCGTCGCCATGCGGCACGCCCAAGTCACCCGCACCATGTTCCCCCACACCGCCATCAACGCCATCACGAATGGCGTGCATGCGGTGACTTGGGCCGCCGAGCCGATGCGCCGGCTATTCGATCACCACATTCCGGAGTGGCGGCGCGACAACCACTATCTGCGCTATGCCTCCAGCATCCCGAAGACGGAGATCCGGCAGGCGCACCAGGAGTCGAAGCTGGCCCTGGTGGACATGGTGCGGCAACGCACCGGCCGCGTCCTCGACCCCGATGTGTTCACCATCGGGTTCGCCCGCCGGGCGACGGCATACAAGCGGATGCGCTTGCTTTTCTCCGACCTGAACCGCCTCCGGCGGATCAGCGGCGACGTGGGCCCCATTCAAATCGTGCTCGGCGGCAAGGCCCACCCACGCGATGAACAGGGCAAGCACCTCATTCAAATGGTCGTCAACGCGTCGCGGGACCTCAGCGAGTCGGTGCGCGTCGTCTTCGTCGAGGGCTACGACATGGGGACCGCTGCCATGATGTGCGCGGGGGTCGACCTGTGGGTGAACACCCCCCAGAAGCCGATGGAGGCCTCCGGCACGAGCGGCATGAAGGCCGCCATCAACGGCGTGCCCAGCCTCAGCGTCATGGACGGGTGGTGGATCGAGGGCTACGTCGAGGGCGTGACCGGCTGGGCCATCGACGAGCACTGGAAGGCGGCCACCACCGACGAAGGCGAAGCCGCGTCGCTCTACGACAAGCTGGAGCGCGTAATTGTCCCCATGTTCTACCGGAACCCGGACGCCTACGCCAGCGCGATGCGCTCGGCCATCGCCATCAATGGCTCGTTCTTCAACTCGCAGCGCATGGTGCAGCAGTACGTCGAGAACGCTTATCCCGTGCTGTCGTAGCCGGCCTCAGGCGATTTCGCTCGGCATGTGCCGTCCCGCGCACGCCGCGATGACGTTCCGCACCGCCATCACCGCCATGCGTCGTCGCGTCGTCTCGGTCGCGCTGCCGATGTGGGGCGTGATCAGCACCCGCGGCTCGCGGAACAGCGGGTGCTCCGGCGGCAGCGGCTCCGGCGTCGTCACGTCGAGCGCGGCGCCGCGGATGTGGCCTCGGCGCACCGCGTCGAGCAGCGCGTCCTGATCCACTACGCCGCCGCGGCTCGTGTTGATGAGCGTCGCACTCGGCTTCATGGCCGCGAAGGCGGCCTTGTCCATCAGATTGCGCGTATCCACCGTGAGGGGAACGTGCAACGATACGAAGTCGGCTTCGCGCAGCAACTCCTCCAACGTGGGCACGAACGAGGCGCCGGTTTCCCGCTCGGCGTCCCCGTGCCTCTGGCGCGAGGTGTAGCGCACGCGCATGTCGAAGCCGCGAGCGCGCCGCGCGACCGCTCCGCCGATCTTGCCCATGCCGACGATGCCGAGCGTGGCGCCGTGCGCGTCGACGCCGAGCCAGCCTCGCGGGTCCCAGGGCCCCCATCGCCCATTCCTCGCGGCCTCCGCCGTCTCCACGATGCGGCGCGCGGACGCCAACAGCAACGCGAGCGCCAGGTCGGCGGTCGTCTCCTCCAGCACGTTCGGCGTGTTCGACAGGCGCACGCCTCGCGCCCGCGCCGCCTCCACGTCGAAGTTGTCGTAACCGGTGGCTACGTTCGCGACGACCCGCACCGAGCGCGCCGCGTCCAGCAGCGCAGCGTCCACCCGCTCGGTGAGCATGGTCACCAACGCCAGGCAGCCGGCCGCGCGCCGGCGCAGCTCGTCGGGCGCCGGTGGCCGCTCGTGCTCCCACACGTCGACCTCGACGAAATCGGCCTTCAGCAGCCGTAGCGCCTCGTCGTCCACCCGCCGGGTCACGAATACACGGCCGTCGATCATGGTCGCCTCCTCGCGGCTATCCTACCGGAGCCGAGCCTGTACGGAACCGCCGTTGTGTGATGAAATGCCCGCAACCTGCATGGAGGTAGGCGCCACCGCATGCCAGATATCGCCGACGAACGGTGCGCCCCGGTCCGGGCGGGGTCGCCCCGCGTCACGGAAGCCGATCTGCCGGCCCTGCTCGCCCGGGTGCCGGGTTGGGAGGTCGTGGTCGACGACGGCATCCGCGCCCTCCGCAAGCGATTCAAGTTCCACGAGTTCGACGACGGGCTCGCCTTCGTAACCGCGGTCGCCAAGGAGGCTGACGTGGAGGACCACCATCCGAAAGTCGTGCTGGAGTTCCAGTCGGTGACCGTGTATTGGACGGCGCACGCCATAGCCGATCTCCACCGCAACGATTTCATCATGGCGGCCCACACGGACCGCCTCTACGGCGGACCGCCATCCGGCTCGCTGCGACCGCGCTGAACGACAAGGAGGCACCGTGCCCGATCTGACGAAGGAGCGATGTATCGCTTGCACTCCCGCCTCGCCGCACGTCACCGAGGGGGAAATGCTCTCGCTGCGCCCCAGCGTGCCCGAGTGGCGCGTGGTCACCGAAGGCTCGGCGAAGGCGCTGTGGCGTTCGTTCCGCTTCCGTGGATTCTCGGACGCGCTCGCCTTCGCCAACGAGGTGGGCCGCATCGCCGAGGAACAGGGCCACCACCCGGTGATGACGATCGAGCTACGCAAGGTCACCGTCGTCTGGACCACGCAAGCGATACACAACCTGCACCGCAACGATTTCATCATGGCCGCGAAGACCGACCAACTCCATGCCGGCCGGTCGTCCGGCGCGGCGCGCTGAGGCACCGCCGTGGAACCACAAGTGATCGTCGACGAGCCGTCCATCCTGGGCGAGAACCCCCTTTGGCACCCCGTCGAGCAGCGGCTCTACTGGACCGACATCGACGGCAAACAGCTGCTCCGCTGGGACCCGCGCACCAAGAAGCGCGAGGTGGTGTTCCAAGGGCGCACCGTCGGCGGCTTCACCTTCCAGCAGAACGGCACCATCCTGCTGTTCATGGATCGTGGCGGCATCTCCATCTTGCACGGCGACCACCTGCACGACGTCGTCAAGGAGCTGCCGGACGAGTTGGAGAGCCGCTTCAACGATGTCATCGCCGATCCCGCCGGCCGCGCCTTTTGCGGCACCATGCCTTCGCCCGATCACAAGGGCGCGCTCTATCGTGTCGACCGCGACGGCAAGGCCACCAAGCTGCTTGATCGGCATCGGCATCTCGAACGGCCTCGACTTCTCCCGCGGCGAGAAGCGCCTCTACTACACCGATTCGGAGGCGCGCCGCATCTACGTGTTCGACTACGACCGGCGCACGGGCGCCATCGCCAACCAGCGCGTATTCGCAGACGAATCCGGCAAGGAGGAAATGCCGGACGGCATGACGCTCGACGCCGACGGCAACGTCTGGAGCGCGTCGTGGAACGGCTGGAGCATCGTGCGATACGGCCCCGACGGCCGAGAGACCCAGCGGATCAAGTTCCCCGCGAAGAAGATAACCAGCGTGATTTTCGGCGGGCCGAATCTCGCGACCATGTACGTCACCTCGGCCTCGCCCCGGCAGAGCGAAGCCGAGGACAACGGGTCGGATGCCGGGAAGGTGTTCACGCTCCAGATTCCCGGCGTGCGCGGCCTGCCCGAGTTCTATTCCCGTATCGGGATGTAGTGACCGAACATCGAATGGAGCCGCGAGACCGAGGAGTAGGCACATGACGACGCAACGGACCGAGCTGGCGACCCTGGCGGGCGGGTGCTTCTGGTGCTTGGAGGCGGTGCTTCAGCAGCTACGCGGCGTGCGCGCCGTCAAGTCCGGCTATGCCGGCGGCCACGAACCCAACCCGACGTACGAGGCGGTATGCACCGGCGCCACCGGTCACGCCGAAGTCGTCCAAGTCGCCTACGACCCCGATGTCGTCTCCTACCGCGAGTTGCTCCAGGTCTTCTTCACCATTCACGACCCCACGACGTTGAACCGCCAGGGGCCGGACGTGGGCACGCAATACCGCTCGGCCATCTTCCACCATTCGCCGGAGCAGCGAGCGGTCGCGGAGGACGTGATCGCGGAGTTCACCCGCAAGCGGGTGCGGAAAGACAAGATCGTCACGGAGGTCGTTCCCTTCACGGACTTCTACCCCGCGGAGGCCTACCACGACGACTACTTCTTGCGGAACGGCTCGCAGCCCTACTGCGTGTTCGTCGTGCAGCCCAAGGTGGCGAAGTTCCGCAAGCAATTCGTCGACAAGCTGAAGGTGGGGGCCGGCAAGTAGCGCGGCGCCCTCACCGCGACGACCGCTTGAACGCCGCGATCGCCTCGTCGAAATGCCTTTCCCGAATCGTGACCGGCGCTTCCTGGCCTCCCGCGATATGCTCCCGCGCGGCGTTGAAGGCGGCGCGCCGGCACAACGCCTCGATGTCGGCGCCGCCGAAGCCGTCGGTCTTCCCCGCTAGCGCGGCCAGGTCCACGTCGGCCGCGAGCGGCTTGCCCCTGGTGTGGATACGCAATATCGCCTCGCGCTCGACACGTCCCGGCGGCGGCAGGTCGATCCGCAACTCCAGGCGGCCGGACCGCAGCAGCGCCGGGTCCAGCGCGTCGGCGCGGTTCGTGGCCGCCAGCACCACGACGCCCTTCAATTCCTCGATGCCGTCCAGCTCCGTCAGCAGCCGGCTGATGACCCGGTCGGCCACGTTGTGCTCGCCCCCCGCGCCGCGGCGTGGCGCGAGCGGTCGATCTCGTCGAAGAAGATAATGCACGGGCTCGCCAGCTTGGCCTTGTGAAACACTTCGCGCACCGCCCGCTCCGACTCGCCCACTCATTTGGAAAGCAGCTCGGGGCCTTTCACGGCGATGAAATTGGCGTGCGTTTCCGTGGCGACGGCGCGCGCGAGCAGCGTCTTGCCAGTGCCGGTGGGCCCCACGAGCAACATGCCCCTTGGGCGGGCGCGTGTTGATCCGCGCGAACACCTCGGGATAGCGCAACGGCCATTCGACGGCCTCCCGCAGCAACCGCTTCGCGTCGTCGAGCCCGCCAACGTCGTCCCAGCGCACATTCGGCATCTCGGTGAACACCTCGCGGATGGCGGACGGCTCCACCTCCTTCAATGCCTCCATGAAATGCTCCGCCCGCACCTTCAGCCGGTCGAGCAGGTCCGACGGCACGAACTCCAAATCGGCGCGCACCTCCGGCATCAGCTCGCGCAGCGTCGCCATCGCGGCTTCGCGGCACAGGGCCGCCAGGTCGGCGCCCACGAAGCCATAGGTGAGCTCGGCCAGCTTGCCCAGGTCCACGCCCTCCGACAGCGGCATGCCGCGCGTGTGCACGTTCAGTATTTCCAGGCGGCCCTGGCGGTCGGGCACGCCAACCGTGATCTCCCGGTCCAGCCGCCCAGGCCGTCGCAGCGCCGGGTCCAGCGTGCTGGGCACGTTCGTCGCGCCGATAATGACGATCTGCCCGCGCGTCTGTAGCCCGTCCAGCAGCGCCAGCAGCTGAGCGACCACGCGGCGCTCCACCTGCTGGTGGCTGCCCATCTCCTCGCGCTTCGGCGCGATCGCGTCGATCTCGTCGATGAACAGAATCGCCGGCGCGTGCGCCTCGGCCTCCTCGAAGATGCGACGTAGCCGCTCCTCGGACTCGCCGTAGTAGCGTCCGATGATCTCGGGGCCGCTGATGGTGGTGAAGTAGGCGCTGGTCTCGTTCGCCACGGCCTTCGCGATCAGCGTCTTGCCGGTGCCGGGCGGCCCGAACAGCAAAACGCCCTTCGGCGGCTCGATCCCCAGCCGGTCGAACAGCTCCGAGTAGCGCAGCGGCAGTCCGACCATCTCGCGGATGCGGACGATCTCCTTCCGCAGCCCGCCGATGTCTTCATACGTCACGCCGGTATGCTCGCGCCCCGGTTGCTCGGCGCTCTCGCCCTTGATCTTCACGGTGGTGTTCGCGTGGATCACCACCGGGCCGTGGGGGTCCGTGGTCGCCACGATGAACTCGCGGTTGAGCCCGCCAAGGAACGTTGCTCGCACCTTATCGCCCTCGGTGACGGCCAAGCCATCGAGCACGCGGGCGACGTAGCGCAGGTCGGACTGGACGGGCGTGGTGCGAGTGGAAGCCAATGGCGCGAGCAGCACGACCTTCGCGGGCGAAGCCTTCAGCTTCTCCACCGTGACCCATTCGCCGATGGCCGTCTGCGTGTTCTCGCGCAGGATACCGTTCATCTGCATCGACCCCTTCGCGCTGGAGTCGGCGTAGGCGGGCAGCACCTTGGCGACCGATTCACGCTTGCCGGCGAGGCGGATCACGTCCCCCGCCGATACGTTCAGGCCGGCCATGTCGCGCGCGTCGATACGCACGACCCCGCGACCGACGTCGCGAGACAGCGCCTCGGCCACGCGCAGACTCATCGCGCCCATGGGCCACCTAGCATGGCACGCGGGCTAACAGCCCTGCACGCCCATGTAGAACTCGTCGCTTTCCTTGCTCGGCTGCCACCACAGCTTCCGCACCGCCTGCTCGGCCTTGAACGCCTCGCCTTCCATCTCCCAGTCCATCGCCAGCGCCAGATAGTTCAGGTTCGCCTGCACGATCCGCAGGGTGTCGATGGCCTTGCGCTCGTTGCGGTGCTTCTTGGCCCACTTCAACGCATCGATCGCGTCCTCGACGCCCTTCTCGACCTGGGATTCGACATGCTTCTGTAACGCATTCGTGGTCATCGCGCGGGCTCCTGGGTGTGAATCGTGCCGTCCTGACGCCATGTAGTGTACCGCGCGCGCCCACATCGGGTCATCGTGTCGTCATGCGGGAACGGGGTAGCCATCGCATCGGGGGTCTGTGCCACCATGGCGGACGCCCGTTGTCTGATCGATCTCGATCACCTGCATCGCGCCGCCGGACTCGCCCGCCGGCAGCCTGGTCAGCCGGTGGCCGCGGGCCGCCAGCTCGTCGCGCGCGGCGGACGAAAACCCGTCCTCCAGGCGCAGCTCGAACGGCTTGCCGACCGCCGCGGCATCGGAGCCGGGATAGACGTTCCAACGCGGCCGCTCGACGGCGTCCTGAACGTTCATGCCGTGGTCCAGCAAATTGCTGATGACCTGGACATTCCATTGAGGCTGCCGGTCGCCGCCGGGCGTGCAACCCAACAACATCGGCTTACCTTGGTCTAATACCATCCAGTTCTGGATCGTATTGATGGGGCGCTTCCCGGGCGCAAGCGCGTTCGGGTGCGCGGGGTCGAGGAAGAAGCTGCGGGCCACCCGGTCGTTGAGCAATATTCCCGTCTCGCCGGCCACCCAGCCGCAGCCGAAATACATCGAGAGGCTGTGGATGAACGAGACGGCGTTGCCCTCGCGGTCGACCACGCAGAAGCCGGACGTGCTGGAGTGCCCGCTGGACAGCGCCAGCGCCCCGGCCTCCACCCGCTCCGCCGCGCGGCGCGGGTCGATCCGCGGCCGGCGCTCGGCGGCGAAGCCCTTCGACAGCAGCGCGTCAATGGGCACGGCCCCCCGCGTCGGATCGCCGACGTATGCCAGACGGTCGGCGAAGGCCAGCTTGGCGGCTTCCGCCGTCGCATGCACCGCGTCCGCGCTGTTGGCGCCCAGGGCCGCCATGTCGAAACCTTCGATGATGTTCAGCAGCTCGAGGATGAGATAGGACTGGGACGGTAGCCGGTTCGCGGCGACGAAGTAGCCGCGGTACGTCGTGGTGAGTGGCGGCTCGTAGATCTCCGTCGTGTGTGCCGTCATGTCGTCGAGCGATAGGAGACCGCCATCCCGCCGCGCCGCGTCCACGATCTCTCGCGCGAGGTCGCCCTGATAGAACTCATGGCGGCCGCCCTCGGCAATACGGCGAATGCTGCGGCCCAGGTCGCGCTGCACCAGCACGTCGCCGGCCTGCCATGGGGCGCCACGGTTGGCATGGATGGCGGCGGTGGTGGGAAAGCGCGCAATCTTCTCGCGCCAATGCGTGAAATAGGCGGCCGTCCTTGGGGGCAGCGGGAAGCCCTGCTCCGCGATCTCGGCCGCCGGCGTGATGAGCGCGCCCAGCCTCCGCGTGCCGAAGCGGTTGACGATGGCGTCCCACGCGTCCACCTCGCCCGGCACCGACGCGGCCACGGGGCCAAGCGAGGGCATGGTCTCGTGTCCGTCCGCGACGAAGCGTTCGCGCGTCGCCGCCATGGGGGCGCGGCCGCTGCCCGTCACGCCGTGAACCTTGCCGCTCTTCGCCTCGTAGAGGAGGGCGAAGACCTCGCCGCCAAGGCCGCACATCATGGGAATGGTCACCGCCTCGGCCGCGGCGACCGCCACCGTGGCGTCGAACGCGTTGCCGCCCTCGCGCAGCACGCGCGCGCCAATGGCGCCGGCCAGGGGCGAGGCGGTGCAGATCAGCCCGCCCGTCGTCATCAGCGGGCTTCGCGCACCGCCGGAGCCAAGGGACGCCGCCGCGTTCCGCTTCGCCATGTCGCACCTCCCGGTTCGCGCGACGGTAGCACCGGGCCATCCAGTGGTCAACGGCGCCCGGCTTGCGTGCTACACTGGCGCGGAGCGAACGCAAGCCCGGCGGTCAGGAGGATGGCGCATGGTGAAGGAGCGGGAAGACCAGCAAGACGTGCAATCCGAGTTGGACCAGGCCCAGCGCCGGAAGCCGTGGCAACGCTACCTCGAAGCCTCCCTCGGTCTCCGGAACTACTGGTATCCCGCCCTCTTCTCCCGCGAGCTGCCGGAGGACCACATGCGCGCCGAGATCATTGCCGGCGAGCGCCTGTTCTTCAAACGCATCGACGGCAAGGTCTACTGCGTCGAGGACCGCTGCATCCACCGTGGCGTTCCGTTTTCACCACGGCCCGAGTGCTACACCGACAACACGCTCACCTGCTGGTTCCACGGCTTCACCTACGATTGGCGCACCGGCAAGCTCGTGCAGATCCTGACCGAGGAAGACAGCGCCCTCCTCGGCAAGGTCGGCATTAAGGCTTATCCGACCCAGGAGGTCGGCGAGACCATCTTCGTCTACATCGGCGATGGCGCGCCGCATGACATCCGCGAGGACGCGCAGCCGCGCCTCTTCGACGCCGACCTGGTCGTGGAGCCACTGGTGCGCTATAAGATCAAGTGCAATTGGCGCGTTGCCGCCGAAAACGGCTTCGACGCCGCTCACATCTACGGCCACCGTGACTGGGTCGGCTTCAGGCGCGGCGGCCTCACGGCCTACCCGCTCGGCACCTACCCGTCGAGCAAGGACATCGTCCGCGTTTTGGAGGAAGACGGAAAGCCCAAGGGCGTCTTGAAGCGCGACGACACGCAGGTCTACGCGGCCGAGATCGACGGCGTAGACATACGGGTGGAGGGCTACCCGAAGGACGCTCCCCGCGTGCGCCACGAGCCTCGCGAAACCGAGGTGTCGTGCTTCATGCCGGCGGGGCTGCAAGTCGTCGGGTTCCCCAAGCGCGGGATGGTCCACTTCGAATGGTACGTGCCCATCGACGACGACCACCACATGTACACCATCCTCCAAGGCGGCTACGCCAAGACGCCGGAGGAGCGGGAGGCGTTCAAGCGCGAATGCCGCGAGGTGCTTGGCCCCCTCGTGTGGAACGAGCCCGGCAAGGAGCCCGCCGGCTTCAACAACTTCGATTCGTTCGGCCGCAAGTGGACGCACCACGCCTACGCGAAGGAGGACTGGTGGCACCGCGAGCGGCTGTTCAAGCCGGACTACATCATCATGCAGTGGCGCATGCTCGTCGCCAAGCACGCCCGCGCCATACAGACCTGGGGCAATTGGCAGAAGCCCGACGAGGACGACATCCCGCAAGTGCCGTGACCGGCAGCCGCGATGCCGACGCCGGAGGTGGGGGTTGCTCGCGCCCTGGTCGCCGCCACCTCGCGCGAGTGCCGCGCCCCATGCCGGGCCTCCGTTGCCGGTCATTGCGTTGACGGACGCCGGCAAACGATAGAATCTATAAACACAGCCTATCGCTCGTAGACGGTTGGTGCTATGGAACTCCCCCAGCTCGAAGCGTTCCTCAAGGCCGTCGAGCACCGCAGCTTCAGCCGCGCGGCCACGGCGCTCGGCATCTCGCAGCCGTCGCTCAGCGCGCGCATCCAGACGTTGGAGGAGGATGTCGGCGAGCAACTGTTCCAGCGCGTCGGCCGCGGTGTCCGCCTCACCGACGCGGGCCGCACCTTCCTGCCCTACGCCCAACGCTCGCTCGATGCCCTCCGCAGCGGCCGCGAGGCGCTCGACGCCAGCCGCACCGCTTCCGGTGGGCAACTGTTCATCGGCGCGGCGCGCAGCATCTCCGCCTACGTGCTCCCCGGCATCCTCGATACCTTCCATCACCGCTACCCCGGCGTGGAGCTCTCGATCAAGACCGGCCGCTCCTCGCAGATATTGGAAATGGTGATCGAGGAAGGCATCCAGATCGGCCTTTCGCGCGCGCTCTACCACCCCGACGTGACCACCACCCACCTGTACGACGAGGAGGTGGTGCTGGTCACGCACCCAGACCACCCCTTCGCGAAGGCCGGCAGCGCCAGCATTTACGAGGTCGCCTCGCAGCCGCTGATCGTCTACGACAAGGACAGCACCTACTTCCTCCTCATCGAGCGCGTCTGCCGCGAGGCGGGCATCGTGCCCAACATCCAGATGGACTTGGACAGCATCGAGGCGACGAAGAAGATGATCGAGCGGGGCCTCGGCGTCTCGTTCCTGCCGCGCAACGCCCTCACGCGAGAGTTCTCGCAGGGCACGCTCTCGCAGGCGGCGCTGAAGGAAGGTCATCGCATCACCCTGCCCACCGCCGCGATGGTGCGACGCGGCACCAACCACAGTGCCATCCTCAACGCGTTCCTGGGCCTGCTCAACGAGCTCTACCCCCAGGCCACCCAGCTGCGCGCCGCCAGCTGAGACGCATCCAGCCCGGTGGCGCGACGAAGCCCCGGAACCGGTCACCGGTCCGGGGCCTCGTCCCATCACTCACGCGCGAATGGGCGGCTCCCCTAGCCGGCGGCCACCGCGCCGACACCCAGATGCTTCTTGAAGAACGCCACCGTCTTGGGCCAGGCGTCGTGGGCGGCGGCCTGGTTGTAGCTGCCGCGGTCGTCGCACATGAAGCCGTGCCCCGCGCCATCGTAGCGGTGCACCTCGATCGTCTTGCCCGCCTGTTTCAACGTCTGCTCCAGCTTCGTCACGTCGTCGGGCGATGGGTTCTGGTCAAGGTTGCCGAAGAGGCCGATGATCGGCGCCTTCACCCCTTTGGCGTAGTCCAACGGCACGGGCGCGCCCGGAGCCGCCGGGTTGCGGACGATGCCGCCGCCATAGTAAACGGCGGCAGCCTTGATGCCCTTCACCTTCGCGGCGGCGATGAATGCCACGCGCCCGCCGAAGCAATACCCGGTGATGGCGATCTTGTCGCCCTGCACGTCCGGCCGACCCTGGAGGTACTCCACGACGGCATTCAGGTCGTTCACGATGCGCTCCTCCGTCAGCTGCCCAGCCTGTGCCCGCCCGCTGTCGAAGTCGGTGTAGGGAATCTGCTTGACGGGGCCGCCGCGGTAGAACAGGTCGGGCGCGGCCGTGACGAACCCCTCGTCGCGAAACTCCTGGGCAATGGCCTGCGTGTTACGGTTCACGCCGAAGATCTCTTGTATCACGATCACCGCCGGCCGCTTTTGGTCGTCCTTGTGGCCGTACGTGAAGACGGGCATCTCGCCGTCCTTCGTCTTGACGTTCAGCACCTCGGATAGCAAAGCCATTGGACTCCTCCTCATTGATGGTTCACGCGGCATTGTAGGGGCGCCTTGACAGGGCGGGCAATCCTGGTACGTTGCGTCTCGCTTGCGGCGAGGAGACATGGATGCAGGGTAAGTGGCGCGCGACGTGGGCCGGGAGTTTCTTCTTCATCGCGGGCACGATCGAGAACGGATCGTGGCCCATCCTGCTTCCCGTGATCGCCGACAACTTCGACGTGTCGGTCGCCACCATCGCGTGGACGCTCGTTGCCTTCGCCCTCGGCATGGCCGGGGCCGCGCTCACCAGCGGGCGCATCAGCGATGTCATCGGCCATAAGAAGATCGCGCTCGTGGGCGTGACCATGGAGGCTGCATTCCTCGCCCTGTGCGCCATCGCCCCCTCGTTCTGGATCATCGTCGTGTTGCGGTTCTTCCAGGGCATGTCGCGCTCCGTCGCGCTCAACGGCGCGAGCGGCCTCGTCATCAGCGCATGGCCTCAAGCCGAACGCGGCCGCATTCTCGGGTTGCGAAATGGCATGGCCGCCGGCGGCCTGCTGCTCGGTCCAGTGTATGCCGGCGCCGTGGGCGATGTGTCGAGCTGGCGTTGGGCATTGCTGGGTGTCGTCGTGCTCTACGTGGTTCACTTCGGCCTCGTCGCCGCCCTTGGGCGCCGCGATGCCGCCCGCGACGCCAAGGCGTCCGACATGCTGCGACGGCTCGACTGGGCCGGCGCCGTTGCGTTTCTCGTGGCGATCTGCTCGTTCCTCTATTCCGCGCAGCTCGTCCGTAACTGGTCATCGCTGCCGTTCGCCATCGCGGGCTTCGGCCTCGCGGCGGCCGCGCTCTACGCCGCCATCAAGTTCGAGGGCCGCTCGGCCATGCCGGTGCTCAACCTGGGCCTGTTCAAGTCACGTCAGTTCTCCGCGGCCGGCGCCGGGCTCATCGGCTTCAGCATGACCTTTGGCGCCGTCACGTTCCTGTTCCCCTTCTACATGCAGCGCGGCATCGGCTGGTCGCTGGCGTTCGCCGGCCTCGTCATGACGACGCTGAACTTCGTGCAGATCTGGGGCTCGCCCTTGATGGGCTGGCTCTCCGACAAGCTCGGCGCCCGGACGATCCAATCGGTGGGCCTGGCGGCCATGGTCGCGGCGCTGCTGCTCGGCTCGCGGCTCGGCGGCGCGCCCGCCACCTGGCACGTCGTCGCCGTCCTGCTCATCGTCGGCGCCGCCATGAGCATCTACACGCAGCCCAACAACCGGGTCATCTTCAACGCGGTGCCGCCGAACGCCATGGGCTCCGCCAACGCCATCAGCGCCGTGGGCCGTTACATCGGCCAATCGCTCGGCACCGCTGCGGCCGCCGCCATGTTGGCCGGTCAGACCTCCGTGCCGCAAGCGTTCAGCTCC
Source organism: SAR202 cluster bacterium (assembly GCA_016872415.1). Classification (GTDB taxonomy): domain Bacteria; phylum Chloroflexota; class Dehalococcoidia; order Lucifugimonadales; family Australimonadaceae; genus VGZX01. Next base: position 29,294 of record VGZX01000005.1, read on the forward strand.
GCGATGGTCGTCTTGGCCGTGGTGACGGCGGTCGTCATCACGGCAACGTTGCTGGTGCCGGGTCGGTCCGCCGTGGCCGTGCCCACCCCCGGTCCCACCGCCGGCCGCCGATAACGAGAGGAGACGATGATGCAGTCGAGAAGTGGCCCGCCGAAGGATGCGTTCATGGCCCTTGCCGCGCAGCTCGGCTTCGATCCGGCCGACCCGCACACCGAGGCGCTGTACGCCGAAGTGTGCCTCCGCGCCTCGTTCGCCGACGCGCTGCGCCCGCTCGACCTGGAAGGCGTCGATCCCATCGTCCTGCCGCCCCGGCCGGAGGCGACACGATGACGACATCGCTCACCGAGGCCACCGTCGCCGAGCTGTCGCGCCTCATCGCCGCGCGCGAGACCTCGCCTGTCGAGGTAGCGAAGGCCCACATCGACCGCATCGACAAGGTCGAACCGTCCGTCGGCGCCTTCATCACGCGGCTCGACGACGCGCTGATGACTGCCGCGCGCGAGGCCGAGCGCGAAATCGCCTCGGGCAACCATCGCGGCCCCCTGCACGGCATCCCCTATGGCGCCAAGGACCTGTTCTGGACCGCCGGCACCCGCACGACGAACGGCTCCGACGTCGATCGCGATTTCGTGCCCCGCTCCAACGCGACCGTCATCGACCGTATGAGCGGTGCCGGCGCGCTCCTGGCCGGCAAGCTGAACATGACGGAGTACGCCTTCGGGCCGACGGGCGAGAACTCGCACTACGGCACGCCCCGCAACCCCTGGAACCCCGAGCGCTTGTGCGGTGGGTCCAGCAGCGGCTCCGGCGGCGCGGTCGCGGCGCGCATGCTGCCATTCGCCCTCGGCACCGACACGGGCGGCTCCATCCGCATCCCCTCGTCGCTCTGCGGCCTCACCGGCATCAAGCCCACGTTCGGCTTGCTGGACCGTGGCGGCGTCACCCCGCTCGCTTGGAGCATGGACACAGTAGGTCCGTTGGCGCGGACCGCCGAGGACGCCGCGCTGGTCCTCGACGCCCTCCGCGGCAGTGGCGCGGGCTACGCGCGCGGCCTGCGTGGCGGCATCCGCGGCCTGCGCGTCGGCGTGCCGGAGGCATTCGCCCTTGCCATCGCCGATCCAGAGGTCGCGGCCGCGTTTCGCGCGGCGCTTCACATCCTCGAAGGGCTGGGCGCCGTCGTCACCACGGCCGAGGTCCCGGAGTTCGCCCATGCCGACGCCGCGTTCGGCGTCACGATCGTCACCGAGGGCGCGGCCGCGCACCGCGAGAAGGTGCTGCGGGAGGGAAAGCATTACGACGCTCCGGTGCGCCTTCGCATCGAAGCGGGCCTGTTCATGCTGGCGGAGTCATACCTGCTGGCGCAGCGTTTCCGCGAGCTGCAGCGCCGCGCGATGGAGCGGACGTTTGGCGAGGTCGATGTGCTCGCCATGCCGACGACGGTGATACCGGCGCCCAAGCCTGGTCAGATGCGCGTCGTCGTGGAAGGCAAGGAGATGCCCCTCCGCGACCTCATCCTCAAGCTGACCCGCATCATCAACCTCACGGGCCATCCCGCCTTGTCGGCGCCTTGCGGTTTCACGAGGGAGGGCTTGCCCATCGGCCTGCAGCTGGTGGGGCGCTACCACGAGGACGCATCGTTGTTGTCGGCCGCGCATGCCTACCAGCAAGCAACCGATTGGCACGTGCGGAAGCCGCCGATCTAGCCGGAACCCCCGCCGGAGCCGACCACCTGCGACCCGCGCGTGCGGCCTCGTTCGCCACGCGTGTCTATACTGGTCTTCACGAACATCTGGTTCCGACGAGGTCGAACAGCATCCATGCGGCGTCCGCGCGGGTCGGAAGTCATCTCCTCCGCGACTGCGATGAGCGGCGCCAACCTCTGGCGCATCTGGGGCTTCCTCCGTCCATATTGGCCCAGCCTCCTGCTCATCCTGGCCGCCGTGGGCGTCGCCGCCGGCCTTGGGCTCATCCCGCCCCTGCTCGTGCGCCCCATCATCGACCGCGCCATCGCCGGCGCGGACCGCGACCTGCTCGCTTGGCTTGCCGGTGGCCTCATCGCCGCCGCCCTCGCCGCCGGTTTCGTCGGCGTCCTGCGGAGCTACCTCAACACGCTCGTCAGCCAGCGCATCATGTTCGACCTGCGGATGCAGATGTACACACGGTTGCAGGCGCAGTCGCTCCGTTTCTTCACCGAGGCCCGCACCGGCGAGCTTATGGCGCGCCTCACGAGCGACGTCGCCGGCATCGACACGGTCATCTCCGGCACCCTCGTCTCGATACTGTCGAACACGCTCATCCTCACCACCACGCTCGTCGCCATGGTGGCGCTGGACTGGCGCCTCACGGTCATCGCCTTGTCGCTGCTGCCGTGGCTCATCGTGCCGACCCTCACCGTCGGTAACGTCCGCCGCCGGCTCCGCGCGCGCCGTCAGCAGCAAAGCGCCACGGTCAACTCCTTCATGGCCGAGACGCTCGGCGTCAGTGGCCTGGTGCTCATCAAGACCTTCACCCGCGAGCGCGACACATTGCGCCGCTTCACGACCGAGGCGCGCGAGCTCATGCGGGTGCAAATTCGGGAAGCCCTCGTGGGCCGGTGGTATTTCATGCTGCTCGGCCTCGTCACCAGCGGCGGGCCGGCCGTTATCTACTTCGCGGGCGGGCTCGACGTCATCGCGGGCGCTCTCAGCGTCGGCACCATCGTCGCGTTCGTCGCGTTGCTCGGACGCCTCTACGGCCCCGCCACCGACCTCATGTCGCTGCACGTCGACGTGGTGACGTCCGCCGCCTACTTCGAGCGCATCTTCGAATATCTGGACCTCCAGCCCGACATCGTGGACGCGCCGGACGCCCGAGAGCTTGCCGACGTCGAGGGACACATCGCCTTCGAGCGCGTCACCTTGGAATACGTGCCGGGCCACCCCGCGTTGCGCGAGGTGTCCATGGAGGTGCTGCCCGGGCAGCTCGTCGCGCTCGTCGGCCCCAGCGGCGCCGGCAAGACGAGCGCCACCTATCTCATCCCAAGGCTCTACGAGGCCACGTCGGGCCGCGTGCTCGTCGATGGTCGCGACGTGCGCCAGGTGACCATGGAATCGCTGCGGCGCCAAATCGGCTACGTCACGCAAGAGACGTTCCTGTTCCACGCCTCGGTGCGCGACAACCTGCTCATCGCCCGGCCCGACGCGACGCAGGCTCAACTCGAGCACGCCTGCCGCACCGCCCAAATACACCACGTCATAGAGTCGCTCCCGCGCGGCTACGACACGGTCGCCGGCGAGCGCGGCTACCGTCTCTCCGGCGGCGAGAAGCAGCGGCTCGCCATCGCCCGCATCGTCCTGAAAGACCCGCGCATCCTGCTGCTCGACGAGGCGACCGCGTCGCTCGACACCCACTCCGAGCGCGCCGTGCAAGCAGCCCTGAGCGCCGTCATGGCCGGCCGCACCACCATCGTCATCGCGCACCGGCTGTCGACGGTGCTCGCCGCCGACCAGATCCTCTACTTCGAGGGTGGACGCATCGTGGAGCGCGGCACGCACGCCGATCTGCTGGCGCTCAATGGGCGCTACGCCCAATTGTACGAGCAGCAGTTCGCGGCCAAGGGCGATGTGGCCGCTCCCGGCCTGCGCGACCGCTAACGCATTTCCTGCCGATCGCGGCACTTCTGGGCGTTCTCCGGCGCCGCCGCCGGTCGTATAGTAGCATCGTGCGCACCCCATCGCCGGCGCGCGGCGGCAGTGCCCGATTGCCGTGCACCTTCCGCCCAACCGGCTGGCCCTACCCCATGGTCGTGTCGTTCGGGTTCCACGTGCCCATCGACGCCGAGCACGCGCTGTATCACCAGGGCATGGCGCGTTTCACGAAGAACCCCATTTCCCGCCTCGTGTTCCGGCTCAAATACATGCTGTGGCACCGCTGGGTCGGCGAATGGCGGTTCAACAGCCAAGACGGCTCCATGGTGGCCGAGATGACCAGCAACATGAAGGCGGAGCGCCTGATGAATACGGACGCCTCCATCACCGGCTGGCGCAAGATGGTGGAGCGCCCGGCGCGCGGACAGGTTGACCAGTGGCGGTCCATCGAGGTGGAGCACGTCGCCGACCTACAGCTGGAGTTCACCGGTAAGGCCCGTGCCACCGCGGCGGCCGATCGAGGCGAGGCTGGCGCTTAATTTCCCACTGGGCACTGGCATGCACGGACGGAGGGGCGGTCCCGGTTTTACCGGGCGACGCCCCTCCTCCGTTTAACCGTCACGCCGGGCGCACCCTGTTATCCTAGTAGCCATGGCCGCAGCCCAACCGTGGAGCGAGCGATGACCGTCACCCGCAACCTACCCGCCGCGCGAGCATTGGACGCGTCCGACGCGATGCGCTGGGCGCGGCTCGTGATCGGATCGTTGGGCCTCAAACCCGGCGCCTTGGTGCTGGGCTTCGGCGACCCTGGCGACGCCCACTTGCAAGCCCTCGCCTCGTTGGGCATGGACGTGACCGTGCAGCCGGCCGACACCCCCTATTTCGAGAGCATCGCCGACGTCCGGCTCACCATTGGCTGTCGCATTGAGGCCGCGACCGACGGCTCATATGACGGCCGCTTCGATGCCGTCGTAAGCGTGGCGCCGTCGTTCGGCGGCATGGGCGCCGCCGGCGCCCAACGCCTGCTCACCGCGATGTCCAATGCCCTTCGCGGCGGCGCCAAGCTATTCCTCGACCTGCCGAACCCCGGCGGGCGCGCCGGAAGCGGCGAGGCGGCATGCGACCGCGCGACGATGGTCGGCATGCTGCGCGAGGCCGCCTTCGTGTTCGAGGGCGCGCATGGCGATGCCGGCGGCGCGGGCTACCACGAATCCACCAGCCCACGCCTCATGCTCATCGGCCGCAAGCCGGACGGTTGCTAGGCGGCGCTCGCTGGCGGGCGGCGCGATGTTATGATGGCGCCGCTGTCGCGGCACCCTTCCGGCCCAAGGCCACGGCTCCGCTTCGCAGCTAAACGGCACGATGGTCACGGACGATGCTCACACTTGCTGGCAGGGGCGTGATCCTCGCGGGCGCACGCCGCATCGGCGCCGATGTGGCGCGCCGGCTGGCCGCCGATGGCATCCACGTCGCCATCGCCTACCGCAGCTCCCGCGCCGAGGCCGACCTGCTGGCCGACGACCTCCGCTCCGCGGGAGTCCGCGCCGCATTGGTCCAGGCGGACCTCGCCGATGAAACGAGCGTCGAGCGGCTCGTCACCGAGGCCGCCGAAGTCCTCGGTGATCTCTCGTTCGTGGTCAACCTCGCCTCCGACTATCCCCGCACGCCGCTCGACCGGCTGGATGCCGTGGCCTGGGACAAGGCGATGGACACCGCGAAGGGCAGCTACCTGCTGGCCGTGCATGCCGCCCGCCGCATGCGGCGCAACCCGGCGCCGACGCGCGGGCACATCGTGCTGTTCGGCGACTGGGCAGCCGGCGAAACCCCCTACGTCAACTACTTGCCCTACCTGACGGCAAAGGCCTCCATCCACTTCCTCACGCGAGGTCTCGCCGCGGAGCTTGCGCCGCATGGCATACTGGTGAACTGCATCGCCCCCGGCCCCACCGCCCGCCCCCACGAGATATCCGAGGCGGAATGGCGCCAGATCATCGCGGCCAAGACGCCGCTCGACCGCGAATCGTCGGCCTCCGACATCGCCGAGCTCATCGCGACGCTGCTGAAAAGCGAAACGATCACGGGCGAGGTCATCCGGGTCGACGCGGGTCGCCATATCGCGGGCCCCGGCATCGAGAGGAGACGCCATGCCAGTCCATAAGGTCACCAAGACCATCGACTTCTGCTACGGTCACCGCCTGCTCGATTACGACGGCAAGTGCCGTCACCTCCACGGCCACAACGGCCTGCTGGAAGTGGACGTGACGAGCGAGCGCCTCGACGGCCTTGGCATGGTCATGGACTTCACCGACATCCGCGAGATCGTGAAGGGCTGGGTCGACGCCAACCTCGATCACCGGATGCTCCTCAGCCGGCGCGATCCCGTCGTCCCCATGCTGCAGGGCATTGGCGAGCCGTTGTACCTGCTCGACGACAACCCCACCGCCGAGAACATCGCCAAGCTCATCTTCCGCGAGGTGCGCGAGCAGGGCTTGCAGGTGAGCGAGGTGCGGCTGTGGGAGACGCCAAACAGCTACGCGACGTACCGGGAGGACTGATGGAGCCCATCGCCGTGCTCACCAGCGGCGGCCTCGACAGCTGCGTCATGCTGGCCGACCTCGCCCGCACCCGCATCGCCCATCCCATCTACGTCCAAGCCGGCTTGGCCTGGGAGGCCGAGGAACGGAAGGTGCTGGAGGCCTACATCGCCGCCCTGCGCGACGTCAACGTCCGGCCGCTCACGACCCTCTCCGTCCCCGTGGCGCCGATGTATGGCCGTCACTGGAGCATCACCGGCGAAGGCGTGCCCGGTGCCGACGCTCCCGACCGAGCGGTGTTTCTGCCGGGGCGGAACATCCTGCTCATCGGCCTGGCCGCCGTGTGGTGCAGCACCCACGACACGCACGAAATCGCCATCGGCTCGCTCGAAGCCAACCCGTTCCCCGACGCCTCGCCCGAGTTCTTCGACCTCTTCGGCCGCGCCCTCACCATGGGCCTGGGCCACGATGTCCGCGTCGTGGCGCCTTATCGCGGCCTGTTCAAGTCGGAGCTGATACGCCGGAACGCCGGCCTGCCCCTGGAGCTCAGCCTCACCTGCGCCAATCCGCGGAACGGCGTTCACTGTGGCGATTGCAACAAGTGCGCCGAACGCCACGGCGCCTTCATCGACGCCGGCGTCACCGACAAGACCCGCTACGCAAAGCCCCTTGAAGGAGGGCGACGACATGGATAGGACGGAACGCTACGAGAAGCTGGTGCCGCTGCTGCGAGAGGTGTTGGTCGCCCTCGGCGAGGACTCTCATCGTGAAGGCATCGAGCGCACGCCCCAGCGTTGGGCCGATGCCCTGCTCACCTACACCGCCGGCAACGAGGTCGACCCCAAGGAGCACCTCAAGGTGATCTTCCAGCTCGAGGAGGATGACCTGCCCATTGGCTCCGACGACCTGATCATGCAAGACCACATCGAGTTCACGTCGACCTGCGAGCACCACATCGCGCCATTCCACGGCGTGGTCCACCTCGCCTACATCCCCAATCCGGAGAGCCGCGTGATCACCGGGCTCTCCAAGCTGTCGCGCGTGGTCGACGTGTTCGCCCGGCGGCTCCAAGTGCAAGAGCGCATGACCCAGCAGATCGCCCGCGCCATCGACGAGAACCTGCGCCCGCTTGGCGTCATCGTGGTGGTGCAGGCCGCGCACTTCTGCATGGTGCAGCGCGGCGTGCAGCAGCGCAGCAGCGCCACGCTCACCACCGCGCGGCGTGGACTGTTCCTCACCAACCCAGACCTGGAAGCCCGCTTCCAAAACTACCTGCGCCTGCGGGTCCGCCCAAAGGACGACTAGGCGCGGCCGTTCGCCCCCGCCCAGCGGTCAGGCGGCTCCGGCAGGCGCGCCGCGATGCGGAGCAGCCGGCTCAACTCGGCCTCGTCGATCTCGCTCGCGCTCCGCACCTTCACGCGGCGCAGGCTCTGGCCGATGCCTTGCAGCAGGCTCGGTTCCATCCGCGCGCCCGCGAAAAAGCCGAAATTCACATGGTTCCGATAGGAAACGATCCACGCCACGGCCTTGCCATTCGTGGCGAACACCGGATTGCCCCATGAATTGAGGCTCTCCGCCACCTGCTCGAGCGTCTCGCGCACCAGTGCCCGCAGCCGCTCAACGATCGCCGAGAGCCTCGGGTCGAGCGCGGCGACGTATTCCTGGACCGTCCTTGGACGGGCATGCTCGCTCACGGGTCATCCTCCGGCGGCCGAGGATACTATACAGCAATGTGGGCGCACCCCCCTGGGCTGAAGGGCGGAGCGAAGGGATTTGAACCCTCGGTCTCCAGGGCGACAGGCCCCCGCGGGCTGGGGCGCGAAATCGACGCTGGCCTATAATCCGCCGATGGACCCTCCAAGGCACTCCACGCCGGGCCCTGCCGCGCCTCCCGGACCTCGACGGCGGTTTTACTACGGATGGGTCATCCTCGCCGTCGGTGTCATCGGCACCTTCATATTCAGCCCCGGCCAAACCTACGTCGTGTCCGTGTTCGTCGACCCCATCCAGCAAGAGACCGGCTGGTCGCGGACGCTCATCGCTGGCCTCTACACGCTCGGCTCGCTCACCGCGGCCACCGCCATGTTTCTCATTGGCCGGCTGATGGATCGTTACGGCGCCCGCGTCATGCTCACGGCGGTGGGCGTGCTCTTCGGCCTCGCCGCCCTGTGGATGAGCCAGGCCGGCCACCCCGTCCAGTTCTATGTCGGCTTCGCCCTGCTCCGCATCCTCGGCCAAGGCTCGCTCACGCTGCTGCCGTCCACCATGGTGGCGCTCTGGTTCACGCGGCTTCGCGGGCGCGCGCTCTCCATCACGGCGCTGGGCTCCGTCCTCGGGCAAGCGACGTTCCCGCCGCTCATACACCTCGCCATTGACCGTACGGACTGGCGCATGGCGTGGATCATGCTCGCGGCGGTCATTTGGATCGTGCTGCTGCCCCCGCGCTGTTGCTGGTGCGCCGCTCGCCCGAGTCGATGGGCTTGCTGCCCGACGGCGACACGCCCGAGCGGCCGGGCCGCCCGCGCGCCGGTTCCGGCGTCGAGCGAGCCAACGATTTCGCGTTCCGTGATGCGGTCCGCACCCGGGCATTTTGGCTGCTCATGTTCGCGGGGTCGTCGCACTCGTTCATCGCCACCGCGCTCACGTTCCACCACGTCTCGTTCATGGGCAGCAAGAGGCTCGACGCCACCATCGCCGCCTCCGTGTTCACGGTCATGGCGCCCTCGTCGCTTGCCGGCACCCTCGTCGTCGGCTACCTGGCCGACCGCATGCCAGGCCGCCACCTGCTCGCGTTCTCCCAGGTCGTCCTCGCGGGGGCCGTGCTGTGGTCGTTCACCGTGTCCGCACCGTGGCAGGCATTGGTCTACGGCGGCCTGCTTGGGATCAGTGGCGGATTCGGCCTCACGCTTCAGTCGATCATCTGGCCGAACTACTTCGGGCGAAAGAGCCTTGGCTCGATTCGGGGTGCCGCCACCACGAGCATGGTCGCGTCGGCGGCCATCGGCCCGCTGCCCTTCGCATGGCTGCAAACGCTGGGCGGCGACTACGCCCTCGCCGTCCTCGCCTTTCTCGCCCTGCCCGCGCTGTGCGCCGTCGCGGCATTGCTTGCCGTGCCGCCCCGCGCGCCCGCGCCGGTTGCCGCGAACCCCTGACGTCGGCCGGTGCACATCTCGGCCCGCGCTCGCGTCCAGGCAAGTGGGTATAACGCGTTTGTCATGCCGACGGACGATGATTGTCGCCCCCTATTCCGCGCCCGGCCATGCCGCCGCACCCGCTCCGGGGCCCCCCGCGCGCTACGGTGGTCGCCGTGCCGCTTGCACCGGCCGACCCGGCCTCATGATCGACACTCTAGCGAGGGGACGACACGATGAAGGCGTACGAGGCTCCTAGCCGCGAGGCTCTTGGTAGCGTGTTCGTGGTGACGCGGACCGTGCTGAAGACGATCGGCGTCGGCGACGGCGTGATTTTCGACCCGGGTAACCCCGGCCCCATCCCCGCATCGCCCATCGGCGGCTCCGCGATCTAGCCTCGGTCGGTGCGGGATTGGCGACCCGCCATCGCGGGCGGAAGCGTGATGAGCAGGCCAATCGGATGCGTGCCCGCCGGTAGCGGAGCGGGCGCGCCTGCCTGGTCTGCTCGTCGCTTTCGTTCAGTCTCGCGCGCCGGTGCGGGAGCGACGGTCACGCGGTCGGCTGCGTCATCCTTGCCGCCGCGCCTCGTCGCCGGACGTTCGGCGTAACGCGGCGCCCCACCGGCAGCCGGACCGGTAGGGCGCTTCGCTATGCGTGGGCGTCTGCCTCTACGGACCGGCGCAGTACGAGTCGACCAGATCGTGGAGCTCTTGCACCGTGAAACCAAGGGCCTTGGCCACATTCGCGAAACCGTGGATGTCCACGGCGCCGCCCAGCTGCGCCAAGTACGCTACGGTCTGCCTTTTGCAGTTAGGTTCCCCCGGCACGCCAGGCTCCGTCTGAGCCGCGAAGGCGCTACCGGACATGAGACCGACCATGAGGGCGCCAGCCACGAGAATTGCCGCCAGCTTCCTCTTCATACTCACATCCTCCACAAGGGGTTTTTGGCCCTTCGCCACCACCGGCCTGGCAGCTCGGCCATGGCCACTCTACACCCCGCCCCTCGCGCGGCCGCTCCCTACGATGTGTGAGTGCGACGCGACCTCAACGGACTAGTGCGATTGCGGAATGGACCGTCGCGGAGCGGTGACGCGACACCGCGAGTGTCTGCCGTGCGACATATGACAACGGGCACGGTATACTGTTGTTGCTTCTGCAAAGAACCTCCACAAGGGTGTTGCCGAGGCATTGGGCCTGCCCGAGCCGGCTACTTGGGCTGGCCCTCTCGCTGGCCGCGACGCGACAGCCTCCCTGCGGGCGGCGGCCTCCACTCCCCCCAATCTTCGTAACTGCCGCCACGCGCGGGATGCTGGACTTCTCCCGTCGCTCCCGGCAGTCGGGTCCCTCGGCACCTATCGCCTTCGCGAAGGCGAACTCCCAACTCATCTCCGCGCACCGCCGGCTCGGCGACAGACGACGCTCCGGGCACCCTTGCCCATGTCGATTGGGCCGGCGATTCCCATTGCCAAGTTGGTGTGCCACCGGCTTCGGCGGCCGGCTTTCAGTGGCCGCGCGCAAGCGCGGGAATGCCGCTCCGGAACCCCATGACGGCATTGGTGGACGCTAGGGGATTTGAACCCCTGACCCCCTGCTTGCAAAGCAGGTGCTCTCCCGCTGAGCTAAGCGCCCACGAAACGCCATGCCATTATAAAGGCCCGCGCACGCGCCGTCGCCCAACGCGCGCCCGCTCGATGCGACCCCAGCCTCGCGAGCGTCGCCACTAGCCTTCTTCGTCTTGCTGGAACAGCTGATCGCCCCGGTGCAGCCGGAACGCCGTGTCATACGTCTGCCCGACCGACCGCACCGTCGGAGCGTGCGCCGACATGTACCGGATCGCCGCCACCAGCACCGCCCTGCCCTGCGCCGTCCCACGCCTCGGCGCGTATTGCTGGAACGCCGCGTCGACGAGTTGGAACAGATGGAAGCCGGCGTCCTCGCGCAGCAACGCATGGCCCATCGCGGCAAGCAAGGCGTCGTCCGGAGCGCCGGCGTCGAAGTAACGGGCGACGAGCGTCGCCGCCGGCGTCACCTGCCGCTGCCGGTTCAGCAACTCCAGCAGCTCATCGAGCATCGAGGCGGTGCCGTCCGCGCCACCCACGCTGGCGGCCGGCATCGCCGCGGGCGGCATGTTGAGGAATCGGTCGTGATAGACGGCGATCGCGGTGTCGAACACCGCCCGCAGCAAGTCGACCGAGGGCGTGCGGCGCAACGCTTGGTGCAGGGCGTTCGCGGCCGTCAGCGTGTTGTGCACCGTCTCCCAATCGCCGAACTCGTTCGATAGGTGGAACCGCGCCATGCGGAGGAAGGCGGCGAACGCGACGGCGCCGGCGACCGCGTCGGGCGCGGCTCCGGCGGCGATGGCGTGCTTCAATTCGTCGATCGTGGCGGCGGGGTCGTCGCCGAGGATGGTCTCGGCGAGCCGGTCCTCGCCAGTCCACCGCTTCGTCGCCTTGCGGCCCTGCTCCACCAGCGCCGGCAGCTCCGCGCGGGCCGCGTACACCATCGCCGCCACGTCGACCGGATGCCGCCACGACGACGACTCCTCGCCGCGGCTGGCCTCGGTGATCCGCGGGACGAGGCTGGTGAGGGTCAGCGGGGCGTGCCGCCAGCCGATGTGCTCCAGTAGTTCGAACGCCTTGTTGGCATAGTCGAGCGTGTGCCCGCCGTCGATGTAGAGGTGGTCCGTGATGGCCGAGAAGATCATGCCGGCCACGGCCTCGCGCGACATGCCGGCGTCGATCGCCGTGCGCAGCGTCCGCTCGGCCGCCTCGTTGTCGCGTACCTCGACGAATCGCCGAAGCCAGCCGGCGAGCCGGTCGGTCCGCGCCACCGCCGGGTTCAGCGGCGGCACCGGCACGCGCGCCGGCGCTCCGGCCGCGTCCTGCGCCACGTGCAGCAGGCCGGCGAACAGCGCCCGGGGGCGGTCGTCCTCGAACAGACGCGGCAGTATGTTCGCCGCCGCCGTGAGGATGGTCATCGCGTTGGTCCAGCCGTTGCTGGCGCGCGCCGCGGCGAACTCCGCCCCGAGTGTAACTGGCCGGCGATAATCCCTTCCAGCGTTCATCAGCCCGATGACCGACCGGGCGATGACGAGCCGGATGCCGTGCGCCAGCCCCTCGTCGAGCCGCCGCTCCCACTCGGCCGCCTGGTCGCCGGCGCGCGGCTGGACCTGCACGTACACGTCGCCATTCACCACGCGCACCCCGAAGGTCGGCACGTCGCCGGCGAAAAGGTCGAACGCGTTGCCGGAGGCGACATCGAACCGGGCGTGGTGCCAGTGGCAGGTGAGCATGCCGTCCCGCAGGGTCCCCTGGTGGAGGGGGAAACCCATGTGGGGGCACCGGTTGTCCAGCGCGTGCAGGTCGTCCCCCTGGGCGAACACGGCGATGGTGTGGCCCGCCCCCGTTACGACGCTGCACCCGCGGCCGCTCACCTCCGCGAGCGTGCCGACACGTATCAGCCCCTGCACGTCAGTTGCCATGCGCCCCTCCTCTCCCGCCTACTGGTTGCTGAACGGCCGCGCGGTCTGCCTCCATGCGAAGTCACGGAGAGCCTGCGACTGCCGAGCGCGATGGCGCCCCGGTTGCCGATGGGCGCGTATGTGGCGCGGGCTGACGCGGCTCCCCGGCCGGTGAGCAAAATGTACGCGCGTCACGTCCGACGGTCAACGAACGGCTACGGCGTGTCGAGCCGCAGCCCGTCCAACGTCTCGCCGACCACCTGGTAGCGGTGGAATGGCGGCATGAAGTAGGCGCCGGCGATGTGCGGGCGGGCGCCCAGCAACAGTTCCTTGCTGATTGCGATGCCCGTCGCGGCCGCATCCTTCGACTCCTCCATGCGCTTGAAGACCGCATCGGGAATGCGGATGCCTGGCACCTCGTGGTGCAAGAAGGTGGCGTGGCGCATTGTCCGCAGCGGCAACACGCCCAGCAGCAATGGCAGCGGAAATCCGCCGAGCCTGTTCGCGACGCGCTCCACCACCTCGGCGTCGAACACCGGCTGCGTCAGAATGAAATGGGCCCCGGCCCGCACCTTGCGCTCCAGCACGCGTAGTTCCTGGTCCAGGTCGGGCGCGTTCAGGTTCAGCGCGCAGCCGATGACGAACGACGTTGGCTGATCGATGGGCCGCTCATTCGCATCGACGCCTCGGTTGAATCCCGCGATGAGCTTGATCAGGCCCGACGTGGTGATGTCGCTCACCGCCGTCGCCTGCGGATAGTCGCCCTTCACCGGAACGTCACCCATCACCGTGAAGATGTTTCGCACGCCGAGCGCGTGCGCGCCAAGCAAGTCGGAGTGCAGCGCCACCATGTTCCGGTTGCGGATAGCCATGTGCATCACGGTCTCGATGCCCAGCCGCGACTGGATGAGGCTGCACATCGCCAACGCGCTCATGCGTCCCTGCGCGCGGGGGCTATCGGCCACGTTCACCGCATGCAGGTGCCCCGCCATGCCGCGTATCTTGTCCACCGTCTCGCTGATGTCGAACCCCCGGGGCGGATCGACCTCCATCGTCGCGACGAACTGCTTGCGCGCCAGCCGCTCGGCCAACGCCGAGGCATGACGTCGAGCCGTGGGCGCGGGTGGCGAGGGCGCCACGGGCGCCTTGGGGACCGCCGGGGCTCGCTGCGCGCCGCGGGGCGGACGCACGCCGCGTATGTTGTCGCGGATCGCCGCGATGTGCCCCGGCGTCGTGCCGCAGCAGCCGCCCAGCAGCACCGCTCCGGCTTCGGCCGCCCGCCGCGCGCGCTCCGCCGTGTACGCCGGGTCGGCCGTGTACGCCAGCTTGCCGTCCACGTAGGTCGGCAGGCCCGCGTTCGGCTGCGACGATAGCGGCGTGGTCGCGCTGATCGCCATTCGCTCGATCACCTGCAACAGCTGCTCCGGACCGACGCTGCAATTGCCGCCGATCGCCGCGAGCCGCAGGTTGTCCAGCACGACCGCGACCTCCTCGGGCGACTCGCCCATCGGCGTGACGCCGTCGTCGGTGAACGTCATCTGCGCGACGATGGGAATCGAGGCCACCGACCGCACGGCCTGAATGGCGAGCTTCATCTCGGAAAGCGACGTGAACGTCTCCAACATGATGAGGTCCACGCCGGCCTCGATCAGCGCCGCCGCCTGCTGCGCGAACGCGTTCTGGCTCGCCGCCGAGTCCAAGGCGCCGATCGTGAGCCCGTCTCGACCCAGCGGCCCCATCGAGCCCGCGATCCAGATGTCTTGGCCCGTCAGCCGCCGCGCCTCGTGCGCGACCGCCACCGCCTTCCGGTTGATCTCGTCGGCGCGCTCCACCAGGCCCGCCGCTCCCAGTCGGGCCGTGTTCGCCGCGAAAGTGTTGGTCTGGATGATCTCCGCCCCGGCGCGGATGTAGTCGAGGTGGACGCCTCGCACCAGCGCCAGATGCGTGAGGTTCAGCTCCTCCAGCGGCCCCCCGCGCGCGCTCCCGGCGCGTGCCATCAGTTCCGTGCCCATGGCGCCATCGCAAAGGATCACACCCCGGGTCAGTCGGTCGACGATTGAAATCGGCATCGGTGGGCGCACGCTCCGTGGGCAGTCGACCCATTCTACCAGGGGCGCGCCGCGCCGTTGCCTCGTGGCGCTCCGTGGCGTATTCTCAGTCATCACGCGGCGCCGGTCGCGATAACGCCTCCGTCAAAGGACACGGCCACGGGCCCTGACCTGAACGCCCTCAGCTGGATACTCGCCGCGCTCCCGGTGTTGTTCCTGGTCGTCGCGATCATGCGGTTGCGCTGGAGCGCCCCCCGCGCCGGCGGCCTCTCCTGGTTGCTGGCGGTCCACATCGCCATGCTGGCTTTCGGCGCCAGCGGCACCATCGTCGCCACCGCGAGCGCCAAGGGCCTCAGCCTCACCCTATTCGTGCTCACCATCCTGTGGGCGTCCGTGTTCATGTTCAACCTCGTCGACCGGCTGAAGGGCATCGAGGCCATCGGCCGCACCACGGCCAGGCTCGCGTCGGACCCGCTCGTCCAGGCGCTGCTCATCGGCTGGGGATTCTCCTCGTTCATCCAAGGCGTCACCGGCTTCGGCGTGCCCGTCGCCGTCGCCGCGCCCCTGCTCATCATGGTCGGCTTCTCCCCGCTTCGTGCCGCCGCCATCTCGCTCGTCGGCCACGGATGGGCCGTCACGTTCGGGTCCATGGGCTCGTCGTTCTACACCATTCAGCTGGTGACGAAATTCCCCGAGCAGGTCATCGGCCCCCACATGGCGCTGCTCTTCGCCCCGGTCACCATCGCCAGCGGCATCATGGTCGCGCACATCCAGGGCGGCTGGCACGGCGTCCGCCGCAGCCTCCCGCTCGTGCTCGTGGTGGGCACCGCCATGAGCTTCGCCATGTGGCTCATGGCATTCCTCGGCGCGCCGCAAATCGCCTCGTCGGTGCCGGGCATCGTCGCCCTCATCGGCGTCGGGTTCCTCGCGCGCACGCCGCTGCTCATCAAGCCGAGCGTCACCGGCGATGCGTCGGGCATCGGCCCGGAGCCCGGCGCCGCGACGCAGCGCGCGGCCCCCGTCACCGCCAAGCCCATGACCGCGATGCTTGGCTTCCTCCCCTACATCGTGCTCATCGCCCTCAGCATCGTTGCCCAGCTCGGGCCGGTGAAGTCCGCCGTCAGCGGGCTGGCGTGGGGGCTCGACTATCCCGAAACGGTCACCGCCGATGGCTTCGTCGCGGCCGCCGAGCAGGGCTACGCGCGCATACGGCTGCTCAACCATCCGGCCCCGCTCATCATCATCTCCGTCGCCATCGCCATGCTGGTCTACCGGCTCGGCGGGCGTTGGAAGCGCGGCGTCGCCTGGGAATCCCTGCGTCTTACCTATAGCCAATCGGTCACCACCACGCTCGGCGTGGCGACCATGGTGATGATGGCGGTGGTGATGGCCGACACCGGCATGACGACGCTGTTGGCCCAGGGCATCGCCAGGGCATCCGGGCCGGTGTTCCCACTGGTGTCGCCCTTCATCGGCCTGCTCGGCTCCTTCATGACGGGCAGCAACACCAATTCGAACGTCATGTTCGGCATACTGCAAGTGGAAACCGCCAGGGAGCTCGGCATCGGCGCGGTGACCATCGCCAGCGTGCAGTCGATTGGCGGCTCGGTGGGCAGCTCCATCGCGCCGGCCAAGGTGCTTGTCGCCGCCACGTTCGTCGGCATGTCGGGCAAGGAGAGCGAGATATGGCGCGTGATCACTCGTTACGTGCTGCTGCTGACGCTGATCGCCGGCCTCGAGGCCCTGCTGCTCATATGCCTGCTGCCCGCATGGACGAGGTGACGCGATGACGCTCTCGAAGCCGATGAAACAGCGGTTGCGCCATGTCGCCGTCGTCGGCATAGCCATCGCGTTCCCGCTGCTCTACGTCGGGGCCGTCTCGCTGGGCGGCGCGGGCCTGACGGCGGCCGCGCTGGCGGTCACGGGCATCGTGTGCGTGCTCGCCGCGTTGGCGTTCTAGCCGCCGGACCGTTGCTTCCCCGCCGCTTCGCGCGGCACATCCCCCAATGTCACGGCGACACCGGCGCCCGGCTGCACGACCACGACCGTCACCGCCGGCGCATCGGCTCCGGTCATGGATGCGCCGCCCTTCGCGACCGAGTCGCCGACACCGGCATCGTCCAGCCGGGCCCCGCCGCGCGTCTCGGTCAGCACCTGCACCACGCGCACCTTGCCCGTGGCCGTCTCGCGGATGATGCGGACTCGCACGCCCAGGCTCACGTCGGCCAAGCCCGCTTCCTTCTCGCCGAACGTCAATCGAGGCCCACCACGCTCGATCAGCACGCGGACCCCATGGCCGTTGGTGAGCTGCACCTTCAACAAGATGCCGCCGCCGCTTTCGGAGCGGACGAGGGTGACGCCCGTGATCCGCCCTTCGACGGCCTGCATGACCTCCGGCGGCTGTTCGCGCTTCGGCGCCGGCGTGGGAGTCGACGGCGATGCCGTCCGCGCGGCCGGCGTCGGCATTGCTTCCGGCGCCCGGCTGGGAGTCGGCGTCGGCGCGGAAGTCTCGTTCGTGGTGAACGGCGGTGACGTCTGCTGATTGGGCAACGGCAGCACGGGCTTAGTGCTGGGGCGCGCGGCGGGCTGCGCCGTCGGCGCCTCTTCCGCTCCCACGTTCGTCAAATCGCTCGACGCCGTCGCCGGCGTGGGCGTGGGCACCACCACCGTGATGGTGATGGGGGTCCGATGCAGCGAGTCGGCCTTGCGTAGCACGGCAAGCAGCTGCTCCCGGCGCTCGCGCAACGACGCCGTCAGCCGTTCCAACGCGGCGCGCGCGCAGGCGTCCCGCGTGATGGCCTCCAACTGGGCGATCTTGGTTTCCAGCGCCACCATCTGTTGATTGAGCTCCAACAAGCGGTCGGCTGGTATCTCGGCCGTCGCTGGCCGCGAGGCCGTCACCGCGCCCGGCGTGTGGGCTGGGGGCGCCTCCGTCGCATTGCCCAGCGCCACCATGCTTGGCAGATCGGCGACGGCGTGATCGACCGGCGCCACGACCAACCTGTCGGCCCGGTCCGCGTGGTGCTCGATGCGTTCGGCGAGACCGGGCACGAACCGTGTCCGCTCCTCCTCCGTGACCACCTGCAACTCGTGCACGCGGCGGTCGAGGAGTTTTGCATGGAGGCCGGCTTCCCGCGAATCGGTGAAGGCCAGCGGCAACTGCGCCTGCTCGGCGGCGCGCTTCACCGGATAGAGGGCATCGCCCGGCACGCTGCTCGTGGATGCCACCACGGTGCCGGCGCCGCCCAGCAGCACCGCCGCGACCACGGCGGCGGCGGTCGCCAAGCGGCGTCCGCCCCACAGCACGTCGCGCAGCAGGCCGACGGGCGATGCCTTGGCGGCGGCGATCTGCCGGCGCTCGATGGCATCGTGCAGCCGCAGCCGCGCCGCGCGCTTCGCGTCCGCCGACGGCGTGAACGAGGCGGCCTTGCGCACCGCCATGGCCGTGCTCAACGCCTGGCGCAGGTCTTGGGCATGCTCGGGATACTCGGCGACGACCGTGTCGATCGACTCGCCGCGCATCGTCACGCGGTCGAGGCACTCGTCCAGTATGTCCGCGAATGAACGCTCCGTCATGCTTGGGTTCCTTCCTCCCCAACGCCGAAGCGCACCTTTTCGAGATCGTCCCCCAGCCTGCCGCGCAACGCCTTCAGCACCGTCCGCTGCAACTCGCGTATCGCGCCTTTCGTGCGCCCCATCACCGAGCCGGCCTCCTCGGACGACAGCCCCGCGATGAACCGCAGCGTGATCACCTGCTGCTGCGCCGGGTTCAGCTGCGCCATCGCCTGCAGCACCCGGTCCATGATGAGCTTCTGCTCGACCTCCCCCTGCGGCTCATGGTCGGAGGGCAGCTCCAGCGCCTCGTCCAACGGCACATTACGACGGCGGCTGCTCCGCCGGTAATGGTCGATCACGATGTTGTGGGCAACGCGGAACAGCCACGCCTGCAACGGCACCCCGCGCTGCTCGAACGAACCGATGGATTCCGCGCAACGAACGAACACGTCGCCGGCAAGGTCTTCTGCGAGGTCACGGTTGCCGATGCGCGCCGCGATGTAGCGGGTTACGCGGTCGTAGTACTGCTCGTAGAGGTCTGCCAATGCGGCGGCGTTCGACTCGGCGCTGTTCCGGCCTCGCAGGGCCAAGGCATCGTGCTCCTGAGTTAACGCCTGAACGCGTGCGGTGCGCGGCCAGTATAGGATTCGCTCCCTCAGCCTCCCGAGCCTTCATGACGAGCCAAAGCCGTTCTTCCGTGCTTGTCCCTGCTTGCCCCTGCTCGCGACATCGCGAATGGCCCTGCCCCACCCGGATTCACTTTCTGGAACGGATTCCTCGCGTTAACGTCAGGACACGCCCATCGCCGCGCCACCCCGCGCCGGCCGCGCGGGTGCGCTAGAATGCCCGTCAAACCACCGGAGGGCCGCCATGGCAATATCCCCGAAGCCCCAGCGCAGCGCTCGCGAGCAGTTCGGCGCCACGGCGGCCAACTACACGGTCAGCGCCGGCCACCGCGGCGGCGAAAGCCTCTCGGTCGTCACCGAGCTCATCGCCAAGGGCGGCCGCCGCTTCGACCGCGCGGTCGACATCGCCACCGGCCCCGGCTTCACCGCGTTCGCCGCCGCGCCCCATGCCGGCAGCGTGCTCGCGACCGACCCCACGCCGCAAATGCTCCGCGAGGTGCGGAAGCTCCGCCGGGAGCGCGGCATCGCCAATGTGGGCATGGCCCTCGTCGTCGCCGAAACCCTGCCCTTCGCTGACGAATCGCTCGACCTGGTGACGTGCCGCACCGCGCCGCACCACTTCCTCGACGTGCCCCGCTGGCTCGGCGAGTGCCGCCGCGTCCTGAAGCCGGACGGGGTGTTCGTCCTCGCCGACACGTGCGCCCCCGAAGACCCCGAGCTCGCCGCCTGGATGAACGACATGGAGGTGCGCCGCGACCCCAGCCACGTCCGCAACTACGCGCCCTCCGAATGGGTGCGGCTCGTGCGAGAGGCCGGCCTCGACGTGACCGACGAGGCGTTGTGCATCCTCAACCAAGAGATGCCGGATTGGGCGCACCGCTCCAATAGCACCCCGGCAATGACCGAGGAGTTGGCGCGCGACTTCCGGAACGCCTCGCCCGCGGCGAAGGAGCACTTCGCGATCGCGCCGCGCGACGATGGCACCATCGGCTTTCGTTGGTTCGTGGCGATCTTGCGGGCCGAGAAGCCCTAGTCGGCGGTCGCCCGCCCCGCGTAAACGCGCTGCGCCGCCGCCACGCTGGCGCCCACCGCCACCTCGTAGTCGTTGGCCTGCAGCGCATCCTCGAACGCGGAAAGAAACGTGAAAACGGTGGACGGCGAGCTGTTGTAGCCCATCAGTCCCACCCGCCACAGCTTGCCCGCCTGTTCGCCCAGCCCGGCGCTGATCTCGACGTTGTGCTTTGTCAGCAGGTGCCGCTTGACGGGCGCGTCGCTTATGCCGTCCGGCACGCGGATGGCGGTCAGGCTCGGCAAGCGGTGACCCTCGGGCGCGAGCAGGCTCAGGCCAAGCGCCTGCACGCCCGCTCGCAGCGCCGCGCCATGCAGCTCATGGCGCCTCCAGCTCTGCTCCAAGCCCTCTTCCAGCAGGATACGCAGCCCCTCGCGCAGCGCGTAAATCATGCTGATGGGCGCCGTGTGGTGATACGCCCGCTCGTGCCAATACTGGCGCAGCTTCGTCAGGTCGAAATAGAAGCTCACCACCGGGCTCTGACGCCCCTCCATCGCTTCCACCGCCCGATCGCTCATTGTGATGGGCGATAGCCCCGGAGGACAGGCCAGGCACTTCTGCGTGGCGCTGTAGCAAATGTCGACGCCCCAGTCGTCGATGCGCAGCTCGCTGCCGCCCAGCGACGTCACGGCATCGACGATCAGCAGCGCGCCCGCCTCGTGCGCCACCTCCGCCATTTCGCGCACCGGCGACAGCACCCCGGTCGACGTCTCGGCGTGGACCATCGCCAGCGCCTTCACCCGTGGCAGGCGGCGCAGCTCGTCGCGCACGCGGCCGACATCCACCACTTGCCCATAGGAATGCGTGACGGTGACCACGTTGGCGCCAATGCGCGAGCCAATGTCCACCAGGCGCTGGCAGAAGTAGCCGTTCGCGGCGACGACCAGCGTGTCGCCGGCCTCCAGCACGTTCACCAGCGAGGCTTCCATGCCCGCCGTGCCGGTTCCGGACACGGGCAATGTGATCGTGTTGCTCGTCTTGAACGTGAGGCGCAACATCGCCCGCACGTCGTCCATGATCTGTAGGAAGTCGGGGTCCAGGTGGCCGAGCAGCGACGCGGTCATCGCCCGCAGCACCCTTGGGTGAGGATTCGCGGGGCCCGCGCCCAACAGCAGCCTGGCAGGCGGGGCAAGCTCGGTCATATGGCGTTCCATGAGCCGATTCCTTCGATAACGATGCGGCATTCGCTACGGAATTTGCGGCATTATAGCAGCAGCGCATGTGGGGGAAACCGCGCCCGCCCGTCGAATCCCCGCGCGGCCTGGAACCGCGAACCACCGGCGCCATCCCGACGCGCGAGGTGCGCCCACGTGCGCCGCCCCCACTCCACGGTCAACACGTCTGGTCGCTACCTATTTTGTATATCGATTAGATTTTCTACTACATTTTGTAGTTATATCGCTGCCATTGTCGAGCCGTGTTGCCGGCGTGCAACGGCGTGCCTCCCGGCCGCGGCCCAGGCCGAATTTCATGCTGGCGACGCGGCCTCTATCGAGCTAACCTCACTCGCAAACAATTAGTCGAAAATCTATGTAATTGGATAAGAAAAGCTATTGAAGCGCATCTATGCCAAAGTTAGTGTTCTCCACATCCTCGGCCCGGCTCCCAAGTTTCACCGTTACGGGTGGTTCGCGATGCAGCACGACCACATATCGCCGGATGCCGATGCGCGCACCTATCACCAGCCGGTGATGCTGGAAGAGGTGCTGTGCGGCCTCGACGTGCGCGAAGGCGGCAACTACATCGACTGCACCCTTGGAGACGCGGGCCACGCAATGGCGATCCTCGAGCGTAACGGCGACGGCCGCTTGCTCGGCCTCGACGCCGACCCGGAGGCGACCGCCACCTGCCGGCAACGGCTCGCCCGCTTCGGTGGCCGGGCGGTGGTGGTGAACGCGAACTTCGAGGACTTGGAGCCCATCGCGCAGGCTCACGGCTTCGTCCCGGCCGACGGCGTGCTCTTCGATCTCGGCCTGTCGTCCCGCCAGCTCGACGCCGAAGAGCGCGGCTTTTCGTTCCGCCGCGCCGATCCGCTCGACATGCGGTTCACTCCCAGCGCCAGCGCCACCGCGGCAGACATCGTCGACACGAGCAGCGAGGAAGAGTTGGCGGACATCCTCTACCAGTTCGGCGAGGAGCCTCGGTCGCGCCGCATCGCCCGGGCCATCGCCGCCGCCCGGCCCATCGCCAACACCATGGAGCTTGCTGAAGTGGTGCGCCGCGCGTCCGGCTATGGGCGTGGCCGCACGCACCCCGCCACGCGCACGTTCCAAGCCCTCCGCATCGCCGTCAACCGCGAGATGGAGCGGTTGGAAGCGGGCCTCGCCTCCACCGGGCGCGTGCTGGCCCACGGCGGCCGCATGGCCGTGATCGCCTATCACAGCGGCGAGGACCGGATCGTGAAGCGGTTTCTGGAGCGCGAGCAAGGCATGGGCTTCCGGCGCCTGACGAAGAAGGTCATTAAGCCCAGCTCGGTTGAAGTGCGGCAAAACCGCCGCGCCCGCAGCGCGCGGCTCCGGTTGGCGGAACGAGTCTAAACACGGCAATGAGCGGGCCGGCGACGGCCCGCCATGCGAGGAACAAGGCGCATATGGCACCAGTGCGAGAGCAGCTGTACGCCGCCATCGACGTCGGCACCACGAAGGTGGCGACGCTGGTGGCCCGTGTCGGCGCCAGTGGCGCCATCGAGGTGGTCGCGGTCGGCCGCGCGTCGTCGGAAGGCATGAAGAAGGGAATGGTCGCCGACGCTGACGCGCTCACCCAGTCGGTGCGAGCTTCCGTCCGCTACGCCGAGGAGATGCTGGGTCACCCCATCCCGTCCGCGTTCGTCGGCATCACCGGCGCGTTCCTCGTCAGCGAGAACGTGACGGCGCGCATGTCGGACGGCGGACAGCAGCCGGTCTCGGAACGCGACGTCGACAGGCTGATCGAGGACACCGTCGCGGAATACGGCGCGCGGCGCCCGGTTCTGCACGTCATACCCCGCATGTACCAGGTGGGCGGCGTTCGCAACGTCCGCAACCCCCTCGGGCTCAACGGCGCCGGCCTCGCCACGCAAGCCCACGTCGTCTACGGCGCGCCGGAGCCGATCGCATTGCTCAACAAGGTCATGGCCGACGCAGGCGTGAAAGTGCGCGGTTTCATTATTGAGCAGCTCGCGAGCGCCGAGGCGGTGCTCACCGCCGACGAACGTGAGATCGGCGCGGTCCTCGTCGACATCGGCGGCGGCACCAGCGACCTCGCAGTCTACAAGGAAGGCACGCTGGCCCACAGCGCGGTCATCCCCGTCGCCGGCACCCAGTTCACCACCGACCTCGTCATCGGCCTGGGCATCACGCCCGCCGCCGCCGAGGCCACGAAGCTCCACTTCGGTTCGTGCGACACGATGGGCGTGAGCGAGAAGGAGTCGGTCAATGTCGACACCGGCATGGCCGGCCACACGCGCCCCGTGTCGTGCTTCCACATCAACAAGCTGCTGCGCGACCGCGCCATTGAGCTGACCCGCCTGGTGCTGTTCAAGCTGCGCGAGGGCGGCTTCGACCGTGTCCCCGCCTCCGGCATCGTGCTCACTGGCGGCAGCGCCAATCTGCGCGGCCTGGCCGAGGTGATGCGGGAATACGCCCATTGCCGTGTTCGCGTCGGCACGCCACTGGCCGCCTTCGGCCTGCCCGACGAGCTGCGCGAATCGGCCTTTTCCACCGGCGTCGGGTTGCTCGCCTGGGGTATACAGCGGCGTCACGCCGGCGCCGTCGCGCCCGCCATCACCGTGTCGGAGCCGGTGTCGAGCAAGCTGCGCGGCTGGCTCGCGTCGCGGTTCCACTGGAAGCGTTCCGAGAAGTCGTTGAGCGCACTCGCATGAATTCCGGGATCGATGAGCGGCAACCGTTTTGCGGGCCGCTTTACGCATAACGCAAGAGGCCGTCACGGGCCAAGCGAAGCAATTAGCAGAAGGGGGTTGGAGCCATGGCAGAGTCCTACGGGTTGGGCCAGACGGTCGAAGGGCTGGCGAATGTGAAGGTCATCGGTGTCGGCGGCGGCGGATGCAACGCGGTGAACCGCATGCTCCGCGAGCGCATTCCGGGCGTGGAATACCTGGCGGTGAACACGGATGCCCAGCACCTGATGCGGCTGGACGTGCCCCTGAAGATTCGCATTGGCGACAAGCTCACCCGTGGCTTGGGCGTCGGCGGCAACCCCGAGATCGGCCGCGCCGCCGCCGAGGAGTCCCGCGAGGAGCTCTATGAAGCCGTGCGCGGCGCCGACATGGTCTTCGTCGCCGCCGGCATGGGCGGCGGCACCGGCACCGGCGCGGCCCCCATCGTCGCCGAGATCGCCAAGGAAACCGGTGCGCTCACCATCGGCGTCGTCACCCGCCCCTTCAGCTTCGAGGGGCGCCGCCGCGCGAAGAACGCCGACGACGGCCTCGCTCACCTCAAGGAGCATGTCGACACCCTGCTCGTGATCCCCAACGACCGCCTGACGCACATGTGCGACGAAAAGGTGACCACCGAAAGCGCCTTCAAGATCGCCGACGACGTGCTGCGCCTGGGCGTGCAGGCCATCGCCGAGCTCGTCACCTCCGCCGGCGAAATCAACGTCGACTTCGCGGACGTGAAGACCATCATGAGCAACGCCGGCCCCGCCTGGATGTCCATCGGCAACGGCCGCGGCGAGCACCGCGCCGTCGACGCCGTCAAGGCGGCCATCAACAGTCCCATGCTCGACGTCAGCATCGAGGGCGCCCGCGGCGTCCTGTTCAACATCACCGGTGGCACTGACCTGACCCTCCGCGAAGTGCAGGCCGCGGCCGATGTCATCAGCCGCGTCGTCGATGCCGAGGCCAACATCATCTTCGGCATGACCACCGACCTGAAGATGGACGACGAGATCCGCCTCACCATCATCGCCACCGGCCTGCCCGCCGCCGTGCCGCAGGCCACCCTCCGCGACGACAGCATCTCCGAGTTCCTGCGGCAGACGCTCGGCACCGAAAGCCAGTTGGACCTGCCTCCGTTCCTGCGGCCGAACAGCGGCAACAAGAACCCGTTCCGTCGCTAGCACGCGAAAGGCATCGGGGTCCCACGGCGGCCGCCGTGGGACCCCCTAGAAACGACAACAAGGTCCGGACCCCCCCTCTCCCCGGACCTTCCCCGGAATAGTCCTTCCCCAGGCTGTTCCAGTTCTCTCTTCCGACCGCTCCTGTGCGCCATGGGAAGCGGTCAAGACCCGGGCCCTGCAGCACCCACTGCGGGGCCACTCTTTTTAACCCTCGTTAACCATCGCGAGCGGCTCCCGCCCGCTAGCCGCTGCGCTTGCCACCGGTTCTGCATTCCTACTACTGGTTGTGCTAATCCCCGCGCATATCTCCTAGAGTTGCGAAAATTCGCTCGCCCACCCTTGACTTTGCTCGCCCGGCTTCCGAGAATGGCGCTCGTAATCAGCGGCCACCGTCCCTAGTAGCCGCCGCACCTTAAAATACTATATATTGGCGCCACCACTACCGAGTTCACCGGATCCCCGTGTGGCCGTCCTCCACGGCCACGCGGGGTCCGGTTGAGAAACCCCGGAGGCGCATGCGCTGTCCGAACTGTGGAGACCCCGACTCTCGCGTTACCGACTCGCGCGACACCGGCGATGAGATCCGCAGGCGCCGCGAGTGCGCGCAGTGTGGCGTGCGCTTCACCACCTACGAGCGCGTCCAGCGCGCCGCCCTCATGGTGGTCAAGCGCGACGGCCGCCGCGAGGAGTTCAACCGCGAGAAGCTCATCCGCAGCATCCGGCTCGCGTGCGTCAAGCGCCCGCTGCCCACCGGCGTCATTGAAAAAGTGGTCGATGAGATCGAGAGTGACCTGCAGCGCCTCGGACGCGCGGAGGTGCCTGCCACCGTCATCGGCGAGGCCACGCTCGACAAGCTGCGCGAGATCGACACCGTCGCCTACATCCGCTATGCCAGCGTCTACCGCGATTTCGACGACGCCAGCGGTTTCATTCGCGAGATCCAGGCGCTCCAAGAAGAGGAGCAGGCGGAGGCCATGCGCGCCTTCGCGAGCCAGCTGCCGCTGATCCCCAACGAATTCCAGATCCCACCGAAACCGCGCGCGCGCCGTGGCCGCCGTCCCAGCATGACTCCTCCGGTCCGCGAGAACGGCGCCGTCGAGGTGAGTTAGGCAAGGCCGCTATGCCCACCATGCCTCGCCTGTCGGACAACGCGCTCACCATTCTGAAGACGCGCTACCTGCGCCACGGCGAAACGCCGGCCGACCTCTTCCGCCGCGTCGCCAGCGCCGTCGCGGCCGCCGAGGAGCGCGACCGAGAACAGTGGGCGGAGCGATTCTACGAGCTGATGGCCCAAGGCCTGTTCCTCCCCAACTCGCCGACGCTGTTCAACGCCGGCACCGGCGCGGGAACCCTCTCGGCCTGCTTCGTCATACCGATCGAGGACACTATGGAGTCGATCATGGCCGCCGCCACTACCAGCGCCATGATCCAGAAATACGGCGGAGGCGTCGGCTACTCGTTCGGCAGGCTGCGGAGCAAGGGCACCCGCATCGCGAGCACGCATGGCAAGGCATGCGGCGCCGTGGCCGTGCTCAAAATGCTCAGCGGGCTCTCCGAGATGATCACGCAGGGCGGCAAGCGCGGCGGCGCGAACATGGGCATCTTGCCCGTGTCGCACCCCGAGGTCCTCGAGTTCATCCACCTGAAGGACGACTTCGTCACCGCGCAGAACTTCAACGTCTCCGTCGCCGTCACCGACCGGTTCATGGACGCCGTCGAGCGCGACACCGAGTGGCAGCTCGTCGATCCGCACACCCACCAGGTGGCGGACCGCCTGCCCGCCCGATCGCTCTGGCAAGCCATCGTCGACAGCGCGTGGCGCACGGGCGACCCCGGCCTCTACTTCATCGACGAGGCTAACCGGCACAACCCAACGCCGCATCTCGGCATGCTGGAAAGCACCAACCCCTGTGGCGAGGTGCCCCTGCTGCCCTACGAAGCCTGCAACCTCGGCTCCATCGACCTCGCCCGGTTCGCGCGGCTCGGCGCTCCTACCGCCGCCGCCTTCGATTTCGACGCCCTCGACGATGTGGTCCGCGTCGCCATCCGCTTCTTGGACGACGTGGTGAACATCAACGAATTCCCGACGCCGGAAGTGCGCGAGGCCGTCGGCAAGACTCGCAAGATCGGCCTCGGAGTCATGGGCTGGCACGACGCGCTCATCCGCCTCGGCATACCCTACGCCGACGCCAAGGCCCGCGAGCTGGCCGAGCGCGTGATGTCGCGCATCGACGCTGTCGGCGATGAAACCTCGCGGGCCCTGGCCCGCGAGCGCGGCCCCTACCCCGCGTCCGTCGGCGACCCGATGCGGAACGCGACCCGCACCTGCATCGCGCCCACCGGCAGCATCAGCGCCATCGCCGGCGCCTCCAGCGGCATCGAGCCGGTGTTCGCCCTCGCCTACGTCAAGAACGTGCTCGACGGCAAACGTCTCCGCGAGGTGAACCCCTATCTGGAGGCGGTCGCGAAGGAACGCGGGTTCTGGTCCCAAAGCCTGATGGACGAGGTCGTCCGCACCGGCAGCGTCCAGGGAATCGACACCGTTCCCGCCGACGTGAAGCGCCTGTTCGCCACCGCCATGGAGATCCCCTACGCCGCGCACGTCGCGATGCAGGCGGTCTTCCAGCGCCACACCGGCCTCGCCGTCTCCAAGACGATCAATATGACCCACGCGGCCACCCCCCACGATGTCGAGGATGCCTACTGGCTGGCATATCGCTCCAAGTGCAAGGGCATCACCGTCTACCGCGACGCCAGCAAGCCCGCCCAGGTGCTCGAGGTTCCAGGCAGCCAGCCGGCGACGACCACCGCCGAGCGCGCCGCGCGCGTCAAGCGTGAGCGTCCCCGCAGCATCCGCGGCGTGACCGACCGCGTGCGGACCTCGCAGGGCAACGCCTACATCACCGTCAACTTCGACGAGTCGGGCGAGCCGTTCGAGGTGTTCACTACGATCAGCAAGGCAGGCGGCAACGACCAGGCGAACCTGGAGGCCGTCTCGCGCCTCGTGTCATTGGCCCTCCGCTCCGGCGTTCCGGCGGTCGAGATCGTTGAGCAGCTGCGCGGCATCACCAGCGAACCCGTGTGGGACAGCGGCCGCCTCATCATGTCCGCCCCCGACGCGGTCGCGCAGGTGCTGGCGGCGCACTCGCTCGGTGCAGCGACCGCTACCGGACACGCCACCGGCACCGCTTTCGCCGCGCAGCCACGCCTGCCCATGGATGGCTCGCTCGATGAGCCTCCCGACGGCGCCGCGCCAATCTTCGCCGACCCGGTGCTGCTGGCGCGGCAGCAACGCTGCCCGGACTGCGGCGGCCCCCTGGTGCTGCAAGAGGGTTGTATCGCATGCTCCTCCTGCGGCTTGAACAAGTGCGGCTGACCGCCTGAAACCACGCCCGCGGCCCAGCCCAATCGCCCGGCCGGCTCCACTCGGCCGAGCGGCCATGCCATCGCGGCATGCACCCACGCAAGGAGGCACTCATGGAAGCGTCAGCGTTCCGTTGGCTGTTGGATGTCGACCTGCCCCATGTGGCCTCCGACGACCTTGACGCCCTGCACGTTCAGGACTTCGACCGGCTGCCGGGACACGCGGGGCTGACGGAGGCGAAATCGCTGGGACGGACGCTCGTCACCGCCAACCTCGACTTCGCTGGCGCCTGGCAAATACCGGGCAACCATCCCGGCGTCGTGATGTTCGAGGCCCCACCGCACGATCGCGAATCCCTGGAACGGAACCTGCACCACGTCCAGTTCCGCCTCCGCCAATACGGCCGAAGCCTCACGCTGGCGGGCAACCGTTTCCTCGTCAAGACCGACTGCACCATGGAGCAATTGCTGCCGGATGGCCGGCAGGTGCGGTTGGAACCGTGGCGAACCGTCCGGGCCCCCGTCCTCGCGGCAACGTAACCACGCCAATTCCGGGGCGTTCCTCCCCAGAACGTCCCACTTCCCTCCTCCGCAGGCCCCCCCGACGCGCCACGGGAGTGGGCCAACCGGGCCCCGCTGGTTTCCCCACCACGGGGCCCACCCTTTTTAACCCACCGGCGACACGGCCGCCGCCGGCCGCCGTTTCACCGGGGTTGGGACCAGGTAAACCATCGCCATCGAAAGGGCGGTCAGCGCGATGAACAGCAGAAACACGTTGCGGTAGCTGCCGAAGAAATCGAAGAAGAACCCGGCCAGCACGGTGCCGCTGCCCTGGGCCACCGCTTGAAACGGCACCGCGATGCCAAGAATCGTCCCCGCCGACGCTCGCCCAAAGTAGCTGGCGTAAATCGTCCGCTGCACCATGCCGAAGCCGCCATAGCCAATGCCCATCGCGATGCCCAGCGGAATCACCATCCACGCGCTATAGGCGAACATCGCCAACACCGTGAACAGCAGCACCACCGACGCCGCGCCAACGAGCACCAGGCGAGCCTGATACCGGTCCAGCAGCCAGCCCCATATCGGGCTCGACGGAATCATGGTCACGCCGGCGACGCTGAACGTGAGCGCCGCGACCGTGGCGCCCACGCCCCGGTCCGTTAGGAGCGGCACCAAGTGGACCGCGAGCCCCAAATTGCCGAGCGCGATGGTGCAGAGCCCCATCACCAGCACCCAAAAGGTGCGCGTTCGCACCGCCTCGCGCGCCGTCCATTGCACCTCCGTCGCCGCGGTGCGCTCGCCCGGCCGCGCCCGCGGCGGTGGCGCGCCATCGCGCTCGCCATCGATCGCCTGGCCCACGTCGCCCGGCGCGCGCCGCAAGAACAGCACCGCCGCCGGCACCGCCATCACGAATGTCGCGATGCCGAGCGCCCGCCATCCCATGCGCCAGCCCGCCTGGTCCAGCACGAGCGCGCCCACGGCCGGCATCGCCACGAACCCCAGCCCCAGCAGCAGGTTGACGATGCCCATTGCCCGCCCGCGCTTGCGGACGAACCACTGGGCGATCACCGCGTTGATGCTGACCCGGGCGATGCCCGCGTTCACCGCGAAGGCGAAGCCCGCCAGCGCGTAGAACGCCGGCAGCGAGTTCACGGACCCCACCAGCGCCAAGCAGAACGCGACCAAAGTGCCACCGATGCTCAACACCGGCCGCGCGCCGTAACGGTCGATCAGCCGCCCCGCCAGCGGCGCCGCCGGAATCACCATGAACGTCCCGAACAGCACCGCGGCCGACAGCTCCGTCCTCGTCCAGCCGAATTCGTTCGCCATCGGCGTGAAGAAAATGCCCACCATCACCGGGCTCTCCGCCACGCCTGCGAACGAGATGAGGCCGGTGACCGTCGCGATCACCCACCCATAGTAGAAGGGCAGCCGCCTCGCGGCCGGTCGTGCGAGTGACAGCATCCGCCGGCTCCTCACCACGATCTTCGTCGAACGATAACAAGCGCGACCCCCAAGTCAAGGATTGGCCCATCCCGGCCCCCGGCGGGCATAGCGGTCCGCCTCCGGCTATACTGCTCGCATGGCGCATCAAGCGACGCTCGCGATCACGCTCGGCGACCCCGTCGGCATCGGCCCCGAAGTCACGGCCAAGGCCCTGGCGAAGCCGGAGTTGCGCTCCATCGCCCGGCCGCTCGTCATCGGCAGTACGCCCGTGCTGCAGCGGGCCATCGACCTCGTCGGCGCGTCGCTCACCGCCCGCGCCGTCGCCTCGGCCACGGAGCCCGTCGGTGACGACGAGGTCGCCGTGCTCGACGACGACCTCGCCGAACGCCTCCTCCATTTGCCGCTCGGCCGCATCGCCGAGGATGCGGGCCGCGTCAGCGTGGAGTGGGTGCTGCGCGCCGCGCGCCTCGCCATCGACGGGCAGGTCGACGCCATCGTCACCGCCCCCATCAACAAAGCCGCCGCGCACCTCGCCGGCTACACGGATGTTGGGCACATGGAGCTGTTCCAGTCGCTCACCAAGTCGCCCAACGTCGCCACCATGCTGCTCACGCCGGGCCTGCGCGTCGTGCACCTCACCACGCACCGCTCGCTCCGCGTCGCCTGCGACTATGTGACCACCCAGAATGTGCTCGCCAAGCTCCGCCTCACGCACGGCTTTTTCACCCGTTACGGCTTCCCCATGCCGCGCATCGGCGTCGCCGCGCTCAATCCCCACGGAGGCGAGGAAGGACTCCTGGGCCGCGAGGAGATCGACCAGATCGCGCCCGCGGTCGAGGCGGCGCGCGATCTCGGCATGGACGTGACCGGCCCCATCCCCGCCGACAGCGTTTTCAACCAGGCGATTCATGGCAAGTACGACGTCGTGCTCGCCATGTACCACGACCAAGGCCACATCGCCATCAAGGTACACGGCTGGGAGGAGAGCATCACGCTCAACCTTGGCCTGCCGTTCCTCCGCACCTCCGTCGACCACGGCACGGCGTTCGACATCGCCGGAAAGGGCATCGCCGACGCCACCGGCATGGAGGTTGCCATCCGCGTCGCCGCATCGCTCGCGGGCATGGGCAAACTGCCGTAGGCCTCTGCTATACTTCCTGATCGTGGCCTTGCGCGCGGCAGCGCCGCCACCAGGAGCTGTTTGTGCGTATCGCCTTCATCGGCGGCGGCGTGATGGCGGAAGCCATCCTGAGCCGTGCCATCGCCCAGAACGTCACGGTCGCCGCCGATGTCGTCGTGTCCGAGCCGGTCGAGGCGCGCCGCGCGCAGCTCGCGCAACGCCACGCCGTCACCGTCGCCGCCTCCAACCGCGATGCCGCCCGCGACGCCTCACTCGTGGTGCTGGCCGTGAAGCCGCAGCACATTTCCCACGTCTATCACGACCTCGGCGACCAGCTCTCCTCGGCCCAAACGGTGCTCTCCATCGTGGCCGGCGTCGGCATCGCCAAACTCTCGGCCGGCCTCAACCACCCGCTCATCGCCCGCGCCATGCCCAACACCCCC
Source organism: SAR202 cluster bacterium (assembly GCA_016872415.1). Classification (GTDB taxonomy): domain Bacteria; phylum Chloroflexota; class Dehalococcoidia; order Lucifugimonadales; family Australimonadaceae; genus VGZX01. The sequence continues at coordinate 61,274 of VGZX01000005.1, forward strand.
GCCCAAGTCGGCGCCGGCGTTACTGTGTGGACCGTCTCCGAAAGCGTCCCGGCTGAAAGCCGCAACGTCATCGCGTCTCTGCTCGGCTCCATCGGCCGCGAGATATTCGTCAGCGACGAGGTATACCTCGACATGGCGACCGCCGTCTCCGGCAGCGGCCCCGCCTATGTGTTCCTCTTCATGGAGGCGATGACCGAGGCCGGGGTGCATGCCGGCCTGCCGCGCGACATCGCCTACTCTCTCGTGCTCGACACCGTGCTCGGCTCGGCGCAGCTCGCCAAGGAGAGCGGGCGGCATCCGGGGTTGCTGCGCGAGATGGTCACCTCTCCGGGCGGCACCACCGCGGAGGCGTTGCGTGCCCTGGAGCGTGGCGGCTTCCGCTCGGCGCTCCAAGAAGCGGTCGCCGCCGCCCACCGCAAAGCCCAAGCCCTTGGCGGAGGCTCCGCGTGAACGACCTGTTCAAGACCCTGCTGCTCGCGCTCGTCCAGGTGCTCTACTACGCCATCCTCGCCCGCGTGCTCATCTCTTGGCTGGTGATCGCCGGCCTTCGCAACGATTTCCTGTTCCGCCTGGACCAAGTGCTCGGCACGTTCAGCGACCCCATCATGCGCCCGCTGCGCCGTATCATCCCCCCCCTCGGCATGATCGACATCACGCCGCTGGTCGCCATCATCCTGCTCGTCGTCATCCGCGAGGCCATCGCCCGCACGCTCTAGGCGCCGCGCAGCCGCCGCAACGCCTCCTCCTTCTCCAGCGGCACCTCCACCTGCTTCACCCGCGCGGCGCGCCCCCGCACGACGCGCACGTCGCGCCTCGCCACGCCCAAGGCGTCGGCCAGCAACGACTCCACCGCCGCGTTGGCCGCCCCGTCGCTCGGCGCCGCCGTCACCTGAACCTTGATTGCTTCACCCTCGTCGATTACGACCGTATTTCGGTTGGCCTTTGGTCGAACCACGATTGTCAAACGGGACAGAGCCATCCGGCCTCCGACCGCGTACAGATAGGTGAGCGACCAATTCGTCAGGATTCTTGCCCTTGACGGCGGGTTCGGCCATCCAAATAAGATGGCTTGTACCTGGGCCGCCGGGAAGGAGGTGGGCTCGTGTATCAGAAGGAACTGCTCAGAGGTAGCACGGAGACCCTCCTGCTGGCCGTCGTGGCCGAAAAGCCCATGTACGGCTACCAGCTCGTCAAGGAGATCCAGCGCCGCAGCAACGGCTACTTCCAATTCAAGGAAGGCACGCTTTATCCGGCGCTGCACCGCTTGGAGAACGCGGGTCTCATCTTCGGCGCCTGGGCATCCGCCACCAGCGGCCAGCCGCGACGCTACTACAGCATCACCGAAGCCGGCCTGCGGCACCTGTCAACCAAGTCCGAGGAGTGGCGCTCGTTCGCGCACGCCGTCCATAGCGTGCTCCAACCCGCCACCGGCTAGCGCCGAGGAGCAGTGATGCTCGATATTCCAGAGTACGTCAGCTTCCTAGAGCAGCGCCTGCGGATCGAACCTCAGAAACGGTCCGAGGTGCTCTCGGAAGTGTGGTCGCACGTCATGGAACGCGCCGGCGAGCTCCGCCAGTTCGGCTTACCGCCCGAAGTGGCCGACCAGCACGCCATCCGCGACTTCGGCGACCCCAAGTCCATCGCCGACCAGTTCTATGCCGCCCACTCCACCGGCAACGCCACCAGCATCCTGCTCGCCATGGCTCCGCACCTCATCCTCGCGGCCATCTTCGTCCTCCACCTGTGGACCGACTATTTCTGGGTCGCCGCCGCGTTGGCGGTCGCCACGCTCTTCACCGTGGGCGCCTGGCGACGCGGCCTCCCCCTGTGGACCTACCCCTGGGTGGGCTACGCCGTGCTGCTTCCGGCCCTCACCATGCTGCTCGCCTTCGCCCTCATCGGCTATGGCCTCATCCAGCACATCCAATACCGTTCCGCGCCGTTGACGTGGTGGTCATACGCCCTCATGGCCCTGTGGATACCCATCGCCACCGCCATCACCGTCATGGCCGTGCGTCGCGCCGTCCGCCACGACTGGATCGTCGTCTCCTTCGCGGCGCTGCCGGTGCCATTCCTCACCCTTTGGTTTTTCGCCCTACACTGGCATGGCGGCGTGCTCGTCCCCAACCTCATCCGCACCACCGAGGTCGATTCCGCCACCTCCTCCATCTTCCTCGCGCTCGCCGTCACCACGGCCCTGTTCATGCGCGTCGGCCATCGGCTGTGGCGCGTCGTCATCCTGGCCGTGCCGTCCCCGGTGCTGGCGGTCGTGGCGTTCGTGTTCTACGCACAGTCGGTCGCCAACTTCGACATATTCGTCGCTTTCACGTTCAGCGCCGGGTTCCTGCTCAGCCCCAGCCTCTTCGACCGCATGGTGCGGAGGGCCATCCCTCGTTACCTCAGCCGGCTCACCTACCCCACGGCGCCCCTATAGCCGTGCCCGGCCACGCGACCGCCGTCGTCGCCGACAGCACCGTCTGTCTGCCGCCGTCGCTCACGCGGGGGTTGCCGCTGTTCATCGCCCCGTTAGAGATACACCATGCCGGCCGTGTGCTCCGCGACGGCATCGACATAACGCCCGATGGGTTCTACGACCTGCTGAAGTCCGCCGAGGGCGCCCTGCCGCGAACCTCGGCGCCGCCCCCCGGCGCCTACCTGAGCGCCTTCCAGCAAGCCTCGCGAGTCGCCCGCGATATCGTCTGCCTCACCGTGTCGGCCAAGCTCAGCTCCTCGCACGCCGCCGCGCTCACCGCCGCGCGCGAGGCCGGCGCCTCGATGCCCGACCTCCGCATCCAGGTGGTCGACTCAGGCACGGCCGGCGCCGCCGAAGGCCTCATCGCCCTACAGGCCGCCCGCCAAGCAGCCGCCGGAGCGGCCGGCGCCGCCGTCCTCGCATGCGCCCGCGCCGCGGTCTCGGAGGTATGGCTGCTCGGCTATCTCGAAACGCTCTACTACATCTGGAAGGGCGGCCGCGTGCCGCGCGTCGCCATGTGGATGGGCCGCCTGCTCGACGTGAAGCCCGTGCTGGAGCTCACCGAGGGGAAGGTCGGCATGGTGGAGCGTCCGCGCTCGCGACGACGCGCCATCGACCGTCTCGTCGCCATGTCGTCCGCTCGGCTGCGCGGCCGTCGCGCGCGGGTCGCCGTCATGCACGCCGCCGCGCCGGAGCCCGCCGCCGAGCTCGCCGGCCGCATCAGCCGTGAGCTCTCGCCCATCGAGCTGTTCACCACCGAAATGACGCCGGTCATCGGGGCGCACACCGGCACCGGCCTCGTCGCCTGCGCCCTGCTCCCGGAGGCCTAACCGACGCCCGGGTTGCCCGGTCCCGCCCGGCTCGGTATCTTATCGCCCACCATGCGCGAACCTTCGACGGCCGCCGCTCCGGCCCCGCGGAACGCCCTCCCCAGGGAAGATTTGTTCGCGCATCGCCTGCTCGCCTACCTCATCGACTTCGCGGTCGCTCCCTACTGCATCGTCACCGCGTTGGCGGCGCTGCTCGCGCTGCCCTATTCCTTCTCCGGCACGGTGGTCGCCACGGCCTACTTCGGCCCGCTCGTCCTCGTCCCCCTGTTCTCGTTCTCCGTTAGCGCGGCCACCCTCGCGCTGCACTCCGTCGCCTTAATCGGCTATTTCGCGTACCAGGGAGCCATGTTCCACTACTCGGGTCAGACCGTCGGCAAGCGGATTCTCGGCATCCGCGTCGTAGACGGCGGGACATCGCGCCAAGCGGGCCTGACCCGGGGCTTCGTCGTCCGCGAGTTGGTGCGGCGCATGATGTGGCTGTTGCCGTTCATGTCAATAGTCGACACCGCCGTCATATGGTTGCGCTCCGACAAGCGGACGCTGCATGACGTTATCGTCGATACCGACGTCGTGCGGGCCGCGCCAGGGTCCCGCAACCCCTTCAACCCCACCTCGCGCCCGCCGCCCGAGAAGACGCTATCCTAGTGCTCACGGCGAAACGCTTTCCACGGAGTCGCGCATGCCCACTGTAAATGTTGCTTCCGGCGACATCACCGCCATTGCCGCCGATGCCATCGTCGTCAACCTGTTCGAGGTCGTGACCTCGCCCGCGGGCGGCACCGGCGCCGTCGACCGGGCGCTGGACGGCGCCATCTCGTCCCTCATTGCCGACGGCGACATCAAGGGCAAGAGCGGCGAGATCACGCTCATCCACGCCTTTGGCAAGCTGCCCGCGAAGCGCGTCATCGTCGCGGGGCTCGGCAAGCAATCGTCGTTCGGCCTCGACGAGGTCCGCTCGCTCTCCGGCAACGTCGCGCGCTACCTGCGCCGTCACGGCATCCGGCGCGCCGCCACCCTGGCTCACGGCGCCGGCATCGGCGGCCTCGACACCGAAGCCGCCGCGCAAGCCATCGCGGAGGGCACCATGCTTGGGCACTACGCCTTCCGCAAATACCGCTCCTCCGCCAATGGCGACCAGCCCGAGAAGGAGCTCGACGAGCTCACCATCGTCGAGCACGACCCCGCGAAGCTCGACGCCCTCCGCTCTGGCGTCGCCACCGGCGCGCTGCTCGCGGACTGCGCCATCCTCGTCCGCGACATGGTGAACGAGCCCGCGAACGTGATGAACCCCGCGAAGATGGCCGAGATTGCCGCCAACGTCGCCCGCGAGGTCGGCCTCGACATCACGGTGCTCGGCCGCGAGGAGATGATGACCCACGGCATGGGCGCCCTGCTCGCCGTCGCCCAGGGCAGCGCCAACGAGCCCCGCCTCATCGTGCTGGAGCACCACGGCGACCCGTCGGACCCGTCGAACAACATCGCCATCGTCGGCAAGGGCGTCACGTTCGACACGGGCGGCGTGTCGCTGAAGCAGGCCGCCGGCATGTGGGAGATGAAGAGCGACATGGGCGGCGGAGCGTCGGTCATCGGCGCCATGCGCGCCATTGGCCGCCTCAAGCCAAAGATCAACGTGTTCGGCGTCATCCCCGCCGTCGAGAACATGCCCAGTGGCACGGCGCAGCGCCCCGGCGACATCGTCCGCGCCATGAGCGGCAAGACCATCGAGGTCGACAACACCGACGCCGAGGGCCGGCTCATCCTGGCAGACGCCATCTCCTACATCAAACAGGCCAAGAAGGCCAACCGCGTGGTCGACATCGCCACGCTCACCGGCGCCATCATCGTCGCGCTCGGCCACGTCACCACCGGCGTCATGGGCCGCTCGCAACCCCTCATCGACGCGGTGCTCGCCGCGAGCAAGGCCACGGGCGAGAAGATGTGGCAGCTGCCGCTGCACGACGAATACAAGGAGCAGAACCGGAGCGATTGGGCCGACGTGAAGAACACCGGCGGACGCCCGGCCGGCAGCATCACCGCCGCGCTCTTCATCGGCGAGTTCACCGACGGCGTCGAATGGGCGCACCTCGACATCGCCGGCACCGCCATGTCCGAGAAGGAGCGCGGCTGGATCGCGAAGGGCGCCACCGGCGTTCCCATGCGGACGCTCGTGCGACTGGTGCGGGACCTGTCGAAGTCCTAGCGCCGTCCCTGCGGCGGCTGCAGCCATTTACACCGGAACGCCGACTCCGCATGCTCGTGATGACCGCAACGTCGCCAAAGCCAAGAGGAAAAAGGAGGCGTGGAATGCCAATCCAATTCGCAATGTCCATGTCGCATGCGCCCAGTCTCTTCCAGCACACCTACACCGGCTGGCAAAAGTGGCACGCGTTCTTGAACACCGGCCACCCGCAGCCCCACGAGACGGAGCTGGAGAACGAGAAAGTGGTCGCGGAGCGCGTCGAGCGCAGCAAGGCCAACTTCGCCAAGCTCAAGCAGGAGCTCACGAAGTTCAAGCCGGACGTCGTCATCGCCGTCTGGGGCGACCAGCGTGAGTGGTTCGACGCCGCCAACACTCCGAACATCATGCTCTACACCGGCGCCGACACCTGGACCGTCCACAACACCGACGACGCCGCCGACCCGAACGCCCCCTTCCCGCCGCCGCCCATGGAAGACCACAAGTATCCGGTGCGTATCGACCAGGAGCTCGCGAGTAAGCTGTTGCGCGGCCTCATCGAGCGCGGCTTCGACGTTGCCCACGCCGACGAGGTCCACCTACAGTCGCGGCCCGAGCGCGGCATACCGCACGGCTGGGGCAACATCGGCTACCACCTCATGCCCAACTTCAACATCCCCACCGTGCAGCTCATCGTCAACACCTACGATGGTCCGCCCGCGATCCTCAACGGCGAGCGCTGCATCGCCCTCGGCCGCGCCGTCGCCGACATCTGCGCCACGTCGCCCAAGCGCATTGCCATCATCGGCTCCGGCGGCATGTCCCACGACCCGCGCGGCCTGCGCTCCGGCTGGGTCGACGAGCCGCTCGACAATTGGTTCCTCGGCCAGCTCACCGCCGGCAAGGTCGACGCCCTCGCCGCGCCCTTCAGCTTCCGGTCCGAGTTCACCATCGACGGCACGGGCGAGCTCCGCTGCTGGGTCGTCGCCGCCGCCGCCATCGACCGCATGAAGCCCGGCCACAAGGCCGTCAAGGTCGACTATTTCCCCGCGCGTAAGGTCACCACCGGCTGCGGCTGGGTCTACTGGCCCGCCCTCGACGAGGCGAAACCCGCCAGGAAGTCCTCCGCCAAGAAGGAGCCCGTGGCGGCCGGCTAGCGCCTCGCGCACCGCATCGACACCTGACAGGGGCGGCGCATGTCCGCCCCTGTTCATTTGACGGGCAAGGCCACGGCCCGATAGAATGGATAGCAGCGTGGTGGGCGTAGCGTAGCGGTTAACGCGCCAGGTTGTGGCCCTGGAGATCGAGGGTTCAAATCCCTTCGCTCACCCCATGCACCGCGTTGGGCACATCCAAAAGCGCCACCGCTCACCATCCATCCCCAATTCCTTCCGCATCGCCTCTTCTCAGAAGTTAGGTCCAACATGCGTAGTGCAGCCATCGTGCTCGGTGCCCTGTTCGGCCTCGTCATCCTCGTCGGCCTCTTCGTCTGGTCCAGTTACAACGGCCTCGTCACCTCCGAGCTCAACGTCGACAACCAGTGGGCGCAGGTCGAGGTGCAGTACCAGCGCCGCTACGACCTCGTGCCGAACCTCGTCGAGTCGGTCAAGGGCATCTTCGAGCAGGAGCGCGCCATCATCACCGCCGTGACCGAGGCCCGCACCCGTTATGGTGACGCCGTCGATCCCGACGCCCAGGCCGCCGCCGCGTCCGATCTCGACAGCGCCCTCTCCCGCCTCCTCGTGATCGTCGAGAACTACCCGGAAATCCGCTCCCAGCAAAACGTGCAGTCCCTGATGGACGAGCTGGCCGGCACGGAAAACCGCATCGCCGTCGAGCGCGCCCGCTATAACATCGCCGTCACCGAATTCAACGGCAAGTTGCGACGGTTCCCCAGCAACCTCGTCGCGCGCATGTTCGGCTTCGAGCGGCGCACGCTCTACCAGTCCACCACCGGCGCCGATCAACCGCCGCCGGTGAGATTCTAGGCCATGCCGCGCGTGGTTCTGGCCGTCACCCTCGCCGTCGCCGTCCTCGCCTTCACCGTTGGCGCGGCGGCCGCCCAGACTTACCCCGAGCCCATCGGCCACGTCAACGACTTCGCCGGCATCCTATCGCCGTCGGCCGCCGCGGACCTCGACGCCGAGCTCGCCCGCTTCGCTCGCGAAACCTCGGTCGAGATCGCCGTCGTCACGGTCCACGACGTTGGTGGCACCACCGTCGAGGACTACGCCGTCAACCTGTTCGAGCGCTGGGGCATCGGCCGGAAAGGCGTCGATAACGGCGTGCTCCTGCTCCACGCCCGGCAGCCCGACGCCGGCGGCCGACGCTGGCGCATCGAGGTGGGCTATGGCATGGAGCCCTACCTCACCGATTCGCAGGCGGGGCGTATCCTCGACAACGACGTGCTGCCTGACTTCAATGCCGGCAACGTCGACCTCGCCTTCACGCGCGGCGCCACTGCCATTGCCCGACGCATCATCGACAGCGGCTACGAGCCCGGCGCCGTGCGGCCGCCCAGCCCGGTGCCGTCCTTCATCGAAGATAACTTGCTCGTGCTCGCCATCTTGGGCATCCTCAGCGTCTACGTCGTCTCCTACATGGCGCGCACCCGCGAGGTCGCCCTTGGCGGCATCTGGGGCGGCATCGCCGGCGGCGTGCTGGGTGGCCTGCTCGGCCCCTGGTGGCCCATCCTCGCCGGCATCGCCGGCATGGGCCTCGGCGGCTTCCTCCTCGACATCGTCCTATCGTCCGCCTACCGCTCCCAGCGTCGCGGCGGACGCCCCACCGGCTGGGGCAGCACCTGGGGCGGCTTTCGTGGCGGCGGCTGGGGCGGAGGCGGTGGCTTTCGAGGTGGGGGCGGATTTGGGGGCTTCGGCGGCGGCCGCTCGGGCGGCGGCGGCGCCTCCCGCTGACGAGTCCGTCGGCCCGCCTGCTATCATGTGGTGCGACGTCCGCGCTGGACGCCTGTGTCGCGCGCCCGTAGCTCAGCGGATAGAGCACTGGTCTTCGGAACCAGGTGTCGTGGGTTCGATTCCCCCCGGGCGCGCCACGCTCCAGCTCCATATGCCGCGCCGTCGGACTGGAGATACGCCTAGCCTCGACGCTGCGTTCTCCACACGACTTCGGTTCTCCATTTCGACGGGTCGGGCTCTTGCCGGGGATCGGTGAAGTAGAACTCGCACGGAGGCCCGCCTGGCGCCCGACCGCATGCCTTCATCCATGCCTCGATCGCCTCGTATGCGTTCCTGAGCGCCTCGTATGGCCCAATGTGCCATGTCACGGCCACGGTCCCGTCCGGCAGCTGGCCCGCGCGGCCTCGCCCGTGCTCGGGCACGGCCTTTGCTACCGCCGTGCCGACCTCCATGCCCACCGTCCGCCCGGACATGGAATGGTAGCAGGCGAAGGGCGCGCCCACGGGCGCCACGCCAATGGAGGCCAAGTACCCATACACCTCGCTGAATATCCGCCCCATCTCCTGTGGGATGCGGTCGAGCGTCGCTAGCACCCGAACCGTGGCCGTCGGGGTCGACGGACGCTCCTCCTCCTTGATGTCGTAAGTCGGCATCGTTA
>VGZX01000006.1 GCA_016872415.1 SAR202 cluster bacterium
TCGGCTGGTACTTCGCCGTCCACTCGCTGTTCACCGCCGCGATGCTCACGCTGGTGCTGGCCGACAATCTCCTGCTGCTCTACGTCGCGTGGGAGCTGGTGGGCGTCTGCTCCTATCTGCTCATTGGCTTCTACTACGAACGCCGGTCCGCCGCGGAGGCTGCGAAAAAGGCGTTCATCACGACGCGTGTCGGCGACGTCGGCCTGCTCATCGGCATCCTCGTGCTCGTGCTGCACACCGGCACGTTCGACATCGTGACCATCCTCGAGCGCGTGACGGCCCCAGCCCCCGGCGAGGAGCTGAGTAATCTCGTCATCACCGGCAGCGCGCTGCTGCTGTTCCTCGGCGCGATGGGCAAGTCGGCGCAGTTCCCTCTGCACGTGTGGTTGCCCGACGCGATGGAAGGCCCCACGCCCGTGAGCGCGCTGATTCACGCGGCGACGATGGTGGCGGCGGGCGTGTTCCTCGTTGCGCGCATGCTGCCGTTGTTCGAGGCATCCGATGCCGCGATGGCCGTCGTCGCGATCGTGGGCATCGCGACCGCTCTGCTAGGCGCCACCCTGGCGCTGGTGAACACTGACCTCAAGCGCATCCTCGCCTACTCCACCATGAGCCACCTCGGCTTCATGATGTTAGCCTTGGGCGCGGGCGCCTACACGGCCGCGCTGTTCCATCTGCTCACGCACGGCATCGCCAAGGCGATGCTATTCCTCTCCGCCGGCTCCATCATGCACGCGATGCACGACGAGACGGACATCCGCCGCATGGGCGGCCTCGTGCGTCGCATGCCACTCACGGCCGCGGCGTTCACGCTCGGAGCGTTGGCGCTCGCCGGCATACCGCCGTTGAGCGCGTTTTGGAGCAAGGACGAGATCGTGCAAGCGGTGGCGAACGACGCCAACCCTGCATTCGCCGCGTTGCTGTTCGTCGCCATCGTCCTCAGCGCGGTTTACATGGTCCGCGCCATTCGTGTCGTGTTCTTCGGCGCGCTGTCACGGGAGGGCGAGCACGCCAATGATCCGACGCCGATCATGGCGGGCCCCTTGGCGATACTCGCCATGCTCACGCTCGTCGTGGGCTTCCTTGCGTTGCCCATCGGCGCATACCGGGGCATCGGCCATTTCCTGTTCAGCCCAGAGCACGGCCCGCACGACTTCGAGTTCGGCATCTGGAGCGCCGTCGCCACGGTGCTCGCGGTCGCCGGCGCCGCCGGCGGCTGGTGGCTCTATGACCGGCGCCGCGATCTCGTCGCGCGCCTGCAAGCGCGGTTCGCCGGCACGCACCGCCTCATCGTCGAACGCTACTATCTCGACGCCGGCTATCAATGGCTGGTGGACCGCGTGGTGCTCCCGCTGGGCAGGGTCGTCGCCCGGTTCGACCGTCGCATCGTCAACGACGGCGGAGTGAACGGCAGCGGTTGGATCGTGTCGCAGGCGGGCGCGCGGCTGCGCTATCACGTGACCGGCTTCATCGCCGACTACGGCCTCGCCGTGACGGTGGGCGCGGTCGGTCTCGGCCTCTCGGTCTGGCTACAGTCCCGGTAACGCCAGCCCTCGGATATTGGACGACGCATGAGTGGAATCGACCGGTTCGTGCTGGAAGGTTTGATCTACGTGCCAATGATCGCGGCGCTCGTCTTGGTGTTCGTGCCAAGCAGGCGGCGTGGCATCGTGCGCTGGCTGTCGGTCGCCACGGGCGTCGTGCTCCTCGCGCTGTCGTTATACGTCTTCCTCGGCTACGACCGCGGCGCCGGCGCGCCGGTCTTCCAGTTCGCCCACGGCTACCCCTGGCTCGAACGGCTGGGCATCCGGTTCGCGCTGGGTGTCGACGGCTTCGCCGTGCCCATGGTGCTGCTCACCGGCATCGTCAGCGCCACCGGCGCGCTCGTGGCGATGAAGGTCGAGCACGAGACCAAGAGCTATTACGTGCTGCTGTTTCTGCTCATCGCGGGTGTCTATGGCACGTTCGTCAGCGTCGACATGTTCTTCTTCTTCCTGTTCTACGAGCTGGCCGTCGTGCCCATGTATCTGCTCATCGGCGTGTGGGGCAGCACGAACAAGGAATATGGCGCTCTGAAGCTGGTGCTGATGCTGGTGGCCGGCAGCGTACTGGTGTGGATCGGCATCATCGCCATCTGGGTCGCGGCGAAGGAGGGCGGGTTCCCGACCTTCGACATACCGACGCTGCAAGCGAACGCCGACGCGTTGTTCAGTCCCACCTTCCAGCGCGTCGTGTTTCCCCTCATCATGATCGGCTTCGGCGTGCTGGCGGGCCTGTGGCCGTTCCATACCTGGTCGCCCGACGGCCATGTCGCCGCGCCGACGACCGTGAGCATGCTGCACGCCGGCGTCCTGATGAAGCTGGGCGCGTTCGGCATCATCCGCATCGGCATGACGCTGCTGCCGTCGGGCATGGAGGACTGGGCGCTGGTGCTGTTCATCCTCGGCACCGTCAACGTCATCTACGGCGCCGCGTCCGCGCTGGCGCAGCGCGACCTGAAATACGTCATCGGCTACTCCAGCGTGAGCCACATGGGCTACGTGCTCATGGGCATCGCGACACTGGAGCCGGTGGGCTTGGCGGGGGCCACGTTACAGATGTTCTCGCACGGCGTGATGACTGCCCTCTTCTTCGCCATCATCGGCACCATCTACGACCGCGCCCACACCCGCGACATCGACGCGCTCAACGGCCTGGCGTCGCGCATGGGCTGGACGACGGCGTTCTTCGTGATCGCCGGGCTCACATCGCTTGGGTTGCCCGGCCTCAGCGGGTTCATCGCCGAGCTGTTGGTGTTTATCGGCGCGTTCCGCACCCAGCCGGTGCTCGGCGTGTTGGGCGTCATCGGTGCCGCCATGACCGCCACCTACATGCTGCGGCTCATCGCCAAGGTGTTTTTCGGCCCGCGCGACCCGAAGTGGGACCGGCTGAACGACCTGTCGCTCAGCGAGGGCATCGCGGCCACGGGCCTGCTCATCCCCATCGTGCTCATCGGCGTCTATCCCGCGCCATTCCTCGACATCATCGACCGTGGCGTCGGCACCCTGCTCGCGGTGGCGGGGGGTTAGGCCGTGAACTTCTCCCTCATCTGGCCCGAGGTCCTCATCGCGGCCCTCGGCTTCATCATCCTCACGGTCGACCTCGTGCTGCCGCGGTCGCAAGAACGCCGGCGCAACGTGGTCACGGGATCGATCGCCGCCGCCGGCATGCTCGCCATCCTGGTGTTTAGTATCTTCTACCTGCGTGGGCGCGTGGGCGTGCTCGGCGCCGACCTCTACCTCGCCGATCGCTTCGCCCTGGCATTCAAGTTCATGTTCCTCGGCGCCGGCATCGCCGTCGTGCTCATGTCAATCGAGTACGTCGGCTCGCGCATCCGTCACCCCGGCGAATACTACGCGCTGCTCGTGTTCTCCGTGCTCGGCGCCGTGTTGCTCGCGGGCGCCGGCGACCTGCTCGTCGCCTACATATCGCTGGAACTGCTCTCGTTCAGCCTCTACATCCTGGTGGCGATGAGCCGGGGCGACCGCCGTTCCGCCGAGGCGAGCACGAAATACATCCTGCTCGGAGCCCTGTCGTCGGCGCTCATGCTCTACGGCATCAGCATGCTCTACGGCCCATCCGGCACCACCAGCTTCCGAGGGCTCGCCGGGTTCCTCTTCTACAACTTCTCGCCCACCGTCGCGGTCGGCTTCGCGCTGTTCGTCGCCGGACTCGGCTTCAAGCTCTCGGTCGTGCCGTTCCACTTGTGGGCGCCCGACGTTTACGAGGGCGCGCCGACGCCGGTGACGGCACACATCTCGGTGCTGTCCAAGGCGGCCGCGTTCGCGCTGGCGCTGCGCTTCTTCATCGAGGCGGGCAGCCCCACGCACGAGCGGTGGGCGCTGGCGCTGGCGGTTCTGGCGGCGCTCACCATGGCCGTCGGCACGCTCACGGCGCTGCCGCAGCGCAACATCAAGCGCCTCATGGCTTACAGCAGCATCGCCCAGGTCGGCTTCGTGCTCATGGGCATCGTCGCCAACACGCCGCTAGCGACCGACGCCGTACTGCTGCACCTTGCGGGCTACGCCTTCACCAACCTGGCCGCGTTCATGGCGATCATCGCCCTGGAGCACCGCACCGGCAACGAGGAGATCGCGGGCTTCGCGGGGCTGGCGGCCCGGGCGCCATTCGCGGCCATGGTGCTCAGCGCGGCACTCTTCTCGCTCGCGGGGCTGCCATTCTTCGCGGGGTTCGTCACCAAGTTCTATCTATTCACCGCCACCGCCGACGCGGGCTACATTTGGCTGGTGGTGGTCGCCGTGCTCGGCAGCCTCATCTCGCTTTATTACTACATCATGGTCATGAAGCAGATGTACATGGGCACGGCCGCCGACGGCAAGCCGCTGGCCGTGTCGCGCCTCACGTTCGCCACGCTGCTGCTGCTGTTCGCCGGCATCGTGGCGATTGGCATCTACCCCGCGCCCTTCGCGGAGGCGCTCGAATCGGCGACAGCGGTCTTCGCTCCGTTCGCCGGCCGATAGCGAGCGGCGCCAAGCCCGCCGTTCGTCGCGGGCCGCGGTGGATGCTAGAATCGTCGGCGCAACATCGTCCCGGAAGGGTTGCCCATGACAAGCCCCGATGCCGTCGTTCCTCCCCCGGCCAATGGCGTCGAAACCAGACCACTCATCATCTCGGTCATTGGAGGAGGCTCTCCGCCTCCGCGCGCGCTGGCCCTGGCGGTCGAGGTCGGCCGCGAGCTGGCGAAGCGCGGCTGCGTGGTCGCCTGTGGCGGGCTGGGCGGCGTCATGGAGGCTGTGTGCCGTGGCGCCAAATCGGCGGGTGGCGTCACCATCGGCATCATGCCCGGTAACGAGGCGCGCGCCGCCAACCCTTACGTCGACTATCCCATCGTCACCGGCATGGGCTTCGCCCGCAACGTCATCGTGGCGAAGACTGGCCGCGCCGTGATCGCCATCGATGGCGCCTTCGGCACGCTGTCGGAGATCGGCCACGCCCTCGGCGACGGCATACCGGTCGTCGGGCTCGAAACGTGGCAGCTGCCCGTCCGCGTGGACCTGCCCATCAAGATCGAGGTCGCCGAGTCGCCCAAGGATGCCGTCGACAGGGCAATCGCCGCGGCCCGTGCCCGCGATGTGCGCGAGCGCGCCGGGTTGCACTAGCCGTCACCAACCGCCATAACGCAAGGAGTCGCCGATGGCTCGCATCCGATCCGTCCACGGCCGCGAGGTGTTCGATTCGCGCGGCAACCCCACCGTCGAGGCAGTCATCACCCTGGACGATGGCGCGTCCGGCCAGGCCATCGTGCCCTCCGGCGCCAGCACCGGCAAGTACGAGGCGCTGGAGCTCCGCGACGGCGACCCCGCCCGCCACGGCGGCAAGGGAGTCCGCAAGGCCATCTCCAACATCAACGACCGCATCGCCAAGGTCGTGACCGACGTCGACGTCAGCGACCTGCAAACCATCGACAATCGCATGCTGCAGCTGGACGGCACGCCGAACAAATCGAAGCTCGGCGCCAACGCGATCCTCGCAGTGTCCATGGCCGCCGCCCACGCGAACGCGGCGAGCCGGCGCCGCCCCCTGTTCCGCGCGCTCGCGTCGCCGGAGCGCTCGCCATCGCTGCCCGTGCCCCTGTCCAACGTGCTCAACGGCGGCAGGCACGCATCCAACTCCACCGATATTCAGGAGTTCATGCTCGTGCCGGTCGGGTTCAACAAGTTCAGCGAGGCGCTGCGCTGCACCGCCGAGATCTACCAAGCGCTGAAAAAGATACTGCACGACCGTCACCTCTCCACCAACGTCGGCGATGAGGGCGGCTTCGCGCCATCGCTGCCGTCGAACGAAGCCGCGCTGGAGTTGCTGGCCGAGGCGATCCGCGCCGCGAAATACGATCTCGGCACGCAGGTGCTCCTGGCGCTCGACGTCGCCGCGACCGAGCTCCACCGCGACGGCAAGTACGTGCTGGAACGCGAGGGCAAGACCCTCACGAGCGACGAGCTGGTGACGCTCTATGAAGGCTGGTGCGCGAAATATCCCATCGTCAGCATCGAGGATGGCCTCTCGGAGGACGACTGGGCCGGGTGGGCGAAGCTCACGGAGCGGCTGGGCAATAGGGTGCAGCTCGTCGGCGACGACCTGTTCACCACGAACACCCGGCGCATCGAGCGGGGCATCAAGGAAAAGTCGGCCAACGCGGTGCTCATCAAGCTGAACCAGATCGGCTCGCTCTCCGAGACGCTCGCGGCGGTCCGCATGACGCAGCAGGCGGGGTGGAATGCCGTGATCAGCCATCGGAGCGGCGAAACCGAGGACACGACGATCGCCGACCTCGCGGTCGCGACGGCGGCGGGCCAGATCAAGACCGGCGCCCCGGCACGCAGCGAGCGCGTAGCGAAATACAACCGCCTGCTACGGATCGAGGAGGAATTGGGCAACGCCGCGCGTTACGCCGGCGCCAATGCGTTCGCCATGCTGAAGCGGTAGGGCGCCCTCTGCTCCTACCCCACGTCGGCCGGGCTTCGCGCGGGCGCTTGCGGCCCACGCGCCGCGCGCCACAGGGCGGGGAGCGCGTATGACAGCGTCATGCCGGCCGCGAAGACGAGCGCCGTCACCGTCATGACGGAGCGGAAGCCGCTGGCCGCTTGCGCCGCCGTGCCGCCGACGTCGGCGTAGATCGCCGAGAACACGCCCGCGGCGATGCCCGTGCCCACCGCCTGGCTCAGGTGCCTGCCCAGTCCCATCGTCCCGCCCGCCATCGCGAACTGGTCCTTCGGCATCGCGGCATACGCCTGCTGCTGGTTCGCGATGCCCACCATCGAGTTGGCCAGGCCATAGAGGATGAGGCACGGCGCGAGCACGAGGATGGACCCCGAGGTGCCCCACACCGCCAGGCCGACGAGGCCGGATAGCTGCACGACCGCGCTCGCGACGACGACGGTGGCCGACCCGAAGCGGTCCGTTAGGAAACCGGCGACGAACGAGGCCGGCGGCCGGCCCACGCTATACCACACCATGACGGCGCCGGCGTAGGCGGCGGTCCACCCCAGGCCTTGGATGAAGAAAATGGGCAAGATGTAGACGGCGACGCCGTGCGAATAGTTGAACAGGAAGTTGTGTATCTGCGGCACCAGCGCGCTGGCACGCTTGAAGATGCGGACCGGTAGCGTGGCGTACTTCACGCGCGACTCGTACACCAGGAAGGCGACCGCCAGCAGCACGCCGACCGCCATCAGCGCCCACGGCCACGCCTCGCTGGTGCGTCGCGCCATCTGCAAGCCGATGATGAACGGGGCGACTCCCGCCATGAGCAGCACCGCGCCCGGCATGTCGAACTCACGGATGCCGGGACGCGCGCGCGTCTGCACGGCGCCCTCGCGCAGCATCGCCTGGCCGACGACCGTGACGATGAGAATGAGCAACGCGCCGAGACCGAACACCCAACGCCACCCTAGGCCGTCCGTGATCGTGCCGACGCCGAGCGGCACGACGAGCATGCCGCTGCCGACGAGGCCGGACGAGAAGCCGAGGACTCGCCCGCGCTCCTCGCGGGGGAACGCGGCGACCGCGAACGCCTGGAAGTTCGGCACGGCCATGCTGTGGACGAGCCCCTGCAGGAAGCGCATGGCGATGACCAACGGCAGATTGGGCATGAACATGATGGAGCCCATGAGCACTACCTCGAGATAGCTGCCCATGAGCGCGACCCGCTTGTGGCCCAGCAGGTCGCCCATGTGCGACGCGGGGACGAACGCGCCCGCCATCGCCAGCGAGTAGGCGAGGGACACCCATGACGTGTAGGCGACGGAGGTGCCGAACTCCTCACCTATGGCGGGCTGCAGGACGGGGACGCCGATGAGCGGCACCAGCGTCACGATCAGCCATGAGGCGCTCAGCGTCGCGGCGCGCCATTTATACGGCATTCGCCAACACTCCACGTGCGCAAGGCCCTTGTCGTCTCGTTCGAGTAGGCGCTGCGAGGTGGGCTTCATTGTACCCAGGGGCGGCGCAATCACCAACACGGGGTTGTACCGTTGCGGTGCCTTGCCCGGTGCCCGCCGGCCTTGTAGCATAGCCCTGCAAGGCAATGGTGAGAGCGCCATGCAATTTCCAGAAGGAGCTGGTGTCGTTGCGGCGTATCCAGCAGGCGCTCGCGCCGGTATCGCGTGAGTCCGTCGCCGTCAAGAAGGCGATGGTGTTTGGCCTCACGCGCGAGGCGACGCAACGAGCCCAGCGACCTCGACCTCAATATCGTGGCCGATGCTTTGCAACGAGTGAAGGTCATCCATGAAGCCCGACCGGCAGGGGGCGTTCTCTAGATCCATGGCCCGCCACCACACGCAGCAGGAGGCAACGGAATGACCACACGCATCGGCATCAATGGATTCGGACGCATCGGCCGGCAAGTGCTCCGCGCGACCATGGAACGCCACCCAAACCAGCTGGAGGTCGTGGCCGTCAACGACCTCGCCGACTCGAAGACGAACGCGCACCTGTTCAAGTACGACACGAACTACGGCGTGTATCCCGGCAAGGTCGAAGTGGAAAACGGCGCGTTGTCCATCGACGGGCATAAGATCAAGTCCGTCTCGGAGCGCGACCCGGCGAAGCTGCCTTGGGGCGATCTCGGCGTCGACATCGTCATCGAGTCCACCGGCGTGTTCACCAACGCGGAAAAGGCGGCGGGCCACATCGAGGGCGGGGCGAAGAAGGTCATCATCTCTGCGCCCGCCACCAACGAGGACATCACCCTCGTGCTGGGCGTGAACGAGCAGAAATACGACCCCAAGAAGCACCGCGTCCTGTCCAACGCCTCCTGCACCACCAACTGCGTCGCCCAGCTCATCAAGGTGCTGAACGACGAGTTCGACGTGAAGCGCGGCTACATGACCACGGTGCACGCCTACACCAACGACCAGCAGATTCTCGACCAGGTGCACAAGGACCTGCGCCGCGCCCGCGCCGCCGCCCAGAACATCATCCCCACCACCACCGGCGCCGCGAAGGCGGTCGGATCGGTGATCCCCAAACTCAAAGGCAAGCTCGACGGGATGGCGCTCCGCGTGCCCGTCTCCACCGGCTCGATCACCGACTTCGTCGCCGAGGTCGAGAAGTCCGTGACGATCGCTCAAGTGAACGAGGCGTTCAAGAAGTCCTCCATGGGCAAGCTCAACGGCATCCTCGATTACACCGAGGACCCCATCGTCTCCAGCGACATCATCAAGAACCCCGCCTCCTGTATCTTCGACGGGCTCTCGACGATGGTGATGGACGGCACCCTCGTGAAGGTGCTCGGCTGGTACGACAACGAGTGGGGCTACTCGTGCCGCACCTCAGACCTGGCGGCGTTCATCGCCTCCAAGGGCCTCTAGCCGCGGACCCACCGCAACACGGGGGAGCCTTTGCATGTAAGGCTCCCCTTTTTGTTGCCCAAGCCACGATCGCGGGCCAACGCCGCACGTAGTTTCTGGTGATGCCCAACGCGCCGCCAGGTAGAATGCCCTCGCTTATGGTTTCCACAGCCCGGCCGGAGCAGGCCACGCGACCACCCGTGCTGACGCGGCAACGCCTGCTGCTGCTCCTGCCGTTCCTCATCACCGCCGTCGCGCTCGGCCTGCGGCTCACCGCCCTCCAATGGGACGGCGGGAACTTCTACCACCCGGACGAACGCTCCATCTACCTGCGCGTCGACTGCATGTACCGGGTGCTCACCGACGACCCCGGCTGGCCGTCATGCGTCAACCGCGACTTCCCCGAGCCCATGCCCGGCATACCCTCGCTTGGAACGTTCTTCGACGCCGACCGCAGCCCGCTCAACCCCCGCTGGTTCCCGCTCGGCAGCATCCTGCTATACGTCCTCGTCCTGATTCGCTGGGCGATGGACTGGTTCATGGACCAGGTGCGCCTGCAAGACCTGGCGAGCGCCGGCCGCGCGTTCTCCGCCTTCGCCGACACGGCCAGCGTGTTGCTGCTGTTCGCGCTGGGCAAGCGCGTGTTCAACCACGCCGTGGGGCTCATCGCGGCGGCGCTATTCGCGTTCAGCCCCGCGTTCATCCAACTGGCCCACTTCTACCGCCCCGAGTCGTTCTCCGTGCTCCTGGCGCTGGTCGCCTTCTGGCGCATGCTCGACCTGCTGGACAAGGGCCGGCTGCGCGACCACGCATGGCTCGGCATCGCGGTCGGCGCCAACTTCGCCGTCAAGGCGACCAGCATCCCGCTGCTGGCTCCCGTGGCCCTCACTTACGTCATCTTGCTCTACCGCCAGCGCCGGGCCGCCGAAACGGGCAGCGTGGCCGGCCCCGTCGTCAGCCGCGCCGTCGTCATGGGCGTCGTGGCGCTCGCCGCCTTCGCGGTGCTGCAGCCGTATGCCCTCATCGACTGGACCAAGTTCGCCGCCGACCTCACGTGGGAGGCGGGCATCGCCCGCGAGGCCGGCCGCGTGCCCTACACCATGCAATACATCGGCGTCGACAAGGGCACCTACGAGCTGCGCCAGTCGGCGGTGTGGGCGTTGGGGCTGCCGCTGGGCATCGTCGCCTGGCTTGGGCTGGCGCTCAGCAGCGTGCGCGCGTGGTCGCGCGCGCGCACCGGCGAGGCACTGCTCGTCGCCTGGGTGCTCGTCTTCCTTGCCTCCATCGTCACGTTCGACGTCAAGTTCCTGCGCTACGTGGCGCCGGTGCTGCCGGTCATGTCGCTGTTGGGGGCCCGCTGGCTGTGGTCGGCGCACCAGTGGGCACGGGGGCGCCGAGTGCTGCTCACGCGGGCCACGGCCGGCGTCATGGCGTTCGTCCTGTTCGCCACCGCGTTCTTCGGGTTGGCGTTCGTCAACGCCTACGGCAAGCCGCACCCCGGGATGCAGGCCTCCACTTGGGTAAACGACAACGTGCCGGCGGGCACGCCCATCGTCACCGACAACCACTGGGACGAAGGGTTCGCCAACCTGGGACGGTATCCCGTCAGCCAGATACCCATGTTCGACGGCGATTCCGTGGCGAAGTTGCGCGCGGTGTCCGAGCGCGTGGCGGGCGCCGGCTACATCCTCCAATACAGCAACCGCACCTGGGGCGTGATCAGCCGCATCCCGCACCGCTACCCGCAGAGCTCGGCGTTCTACGAATTGCTGTTCGCCGGCGAGCTGGGCTTCCAGCTAGAACAGGCCTTCGCGCGCTACCCGTCGCTGCTCGGCGTCACCTTCACGCACGACCCGTTCACCCGGGCGGGCCTCGCGCGCCCCGAGACGCTGCCGGGCATCGACGGCGGCTTGCGGCTGAACCTGGGCTATGCCGACGAGAACGTGATGAACTACGACCGCCCCCTGGTGTTGGCATGGCGCAACGTGGGGCAACTGTCGGCCGAGGAGATATTCGACCGCGTGAGCGCCGTCGCGGCGCGGCGACAAATCGCCAGTGTCGAGCCCGCGATGCTGACGCCCGTGGAGGTGGCGACGCAGCAGGACGGTGGCACCTGGACGGAGATCTTCAACGAAGGCGGCTTGTGGGGCTGGGCACCGGCGGTGGTGCTGATGTGGCTGCTGCTGGTCGAGCTCATCTTCGTCGTCACGCTGCCACTGGCGATGACCTTGATGCGCTGGCTGCCGGACCGCGGCATCGCGCTGGCGAAGCCGTTCGGCATCCTGCTGGTGTCGTGGGTCGCCTGGTGGGGCACCAACGCCGGGCTTTGGCGGTTCACCGCGCGCGGCGTATTCGCGGCCGTCGGCATCGTGGCGATCGTGTCGCTGGCCGTCTACCTGCGGAACGGCGCCTCGATCCGGACGGCGCTGCGCGAGCGCCGGCGTTACCTCGTGCTCGTCGAGGTCCTTTTCCTCGCGGCGTTCCTCGCGTTCGTCCTCATCCGCGCCGCGAACCCCGACTTCTGGCACCCCTATCGCGGCGGCGAGAAGCCGATGGACTTGTCGTACCTCACCGCCGTGGTGCGCTCATCGACGATGCCGCCCTACGACCCGTGGTACGGCGGCGGCTATATCAACTACTACTACTACGGCCACTTCATCGTCAGCATGCTCATCAAGGCCATGCGCATCGTGCCCGACGTCTCCTACAACCTGGCGGTAGCGCTGCTGTTCGCGCTCACGTTCGCCGGCGCGTTCAGCGTCGGCTTCAACCTGGCCGAGGCGATACGCCAGCGCCGCTACCCGCACCTCTCGCCGGGCGGCGCCCTCTTCGCCGGGGTCGCGGTGGCGATGCTGACGGTGGTGCTCGCCAATGTCGACGGCATGGCGCAGCTGTTCCAAGGTGCGTGGCGGGCCATGAACGGCGAGCCCTTCTGCGCCCAATGGGCCGGCGTGTGCGATTTCTGGCGCAGCAGCCGCATGATGCCGGGGCAAATCAACATCACCGAGTTCCCGTTCTGGACGTTCATCTTCGCCGACCTCCACGCGCACCTCATCGCCATCCCCTTCGCCGTCCTCGCCCTCGGCCTCATGGTCAACGTGCTGCTCAGCGCGCGCGGTTTCCGCCACCTGGCGGCGGCGCTCGCCCCATTGGCGCTCGCCATTGGCTCGCTCATGGCGATCAACACATGGGACGTTCCCGCTTACGGCCTGCTCGCCGTCGCCGTCATCGGCCTCTACCTGTTGGCGCACGCCCGCGAGCTGCGGCCGACCACCGGCGCGCTCTGGATCGTATCCTCCGCCGTCTTCTGGATGGCCGCCTACCTCGCGTTCCTGCCATTCCACCAGCGGTTCGAATCGCCGATCGCCGGCGTGCACGCGAGCCAATGGCGCACAGTGCTGTGGCACTACATCGCCATCCACGCGCTGTTCCTGTGGATCGTCGTCACCTGGCTGCTGGTCGAGCTCTATCGCCGCTTCCTCGCGCCACCGGAGTCGCCCCCGCCGCACCTCATGGAGCGCCGGCGCATCACCGGGCTGCTGCTGGTGGCTGCCGGCGCGCTCGTGGTCGCCCTGCTCATGCTGAACGAGGGCCTGCGCGATTGGACGACCGTCGGCATGCTGGCCCTACTGCTCGGCGTCACGCTCGTGCTTGGCTCCTGGTGGCTCGCGCGCCGCCGCGCCCCGGATGCCGCGCCGCAACTCTTCCTGCTCGTGCTCGTCGCCATGGCCTTCGGAATCGGCATTGGCGTCGACTTCGTCACCGTCGATAACGACATCGACCGCATGAACACCGTCTTCAAACTCTATCTCAACTCGTGGGTGTTCCTATCGGTGGCCGGCGGCGTGGGGTTGTGGCTGCTGTGGGCAGGCGGCTTCATGCAGTGGCACCCCGACCGCGCGGTGCTCTACCTGCGGAGCGTATGGCTCGGCGTGCTGGCCCTGCTGGTGATCAGTAGCGCCACGTTCCTGTGGGTCGGCGTGAAGGCGCGCATCGCCGACCGCTTCAACCCCCTGCCGTTCACGCTCGACGGCACCGCGTTCATGGCCTCGACCGTCTACGGCGACCCCGGGCCCAACGGCCGCGGCAACGCGCCGGGCTCCCGGTATCCGCTGTCCCATGACTGGGAAGCGCTGAACTACATGCGCCGTCACATCGAAGGCTCGCCCATCGTGCTCGAGGGCGCGACCGACCAGTACCGTTGGACGCCTCGGGTGGCCGTCTACACCGGCCTGCCCCTCGTCGTGGGGTGGGAATGGCATCAGCTGCAACAGCGCGGCGCGAGCGGCAATCGCCCCGAGTTCGTGCGGCGCCGTGTGCAAGACGCGCGGACGATCTACGCCACGGTCGATGTCGGCATCGCCGAGGAGTTGCTGCGCCGCTACGACGTGTCGTACGTGTACGTCGGCCCGACGGAGCGGCTCTACTTCCCCGAGGACGGCATCGCCAAGTTTCAAGCCATGGTCGGGAAGTCCCTCGAGGTGTTCCACGAGAACGACGCGGTGACGATTTACCGGGTCACGCACATTAACTGAAGCGCCAGCGGCTTCTCACACCGCCGGAGGATTTGAGCAGGGGGTGTCGCCCGTACTGTTGCCGCATGATTATTCC
The DNA here is from genome assembly GCA_016872415.1 of SAR202 cluster bacterium. Taxonomy (GTDB): domain Bacteria; phylum Chloroflexota; class Dehalococcoidia; order Lucifugimonadales; family Australimonadaceae; genus VGZX01. Next base: position 13,959 of record VGZX01000006.1, read on the forward strand.
CCTCGTCGCCGTCGAGACGGTCCGCGATTATTTCCTGATCGTGTACCTGGCGGGCGCCATTCTCCTCACCGTCGGCCTCATGGCCGTGGTCTATCTGCTCTACCGCTCGGTCAGGAAACTGATGGGCTCCGCGCAGACGGCGATGTCGTCCGCGCAGGAGGCCGCCGAGGAGTGGAAGCACGTGGGCGAGCGCGCGGCCGAGGAGGTGGTGCGTCCCATTGGCGAGGCGGCCGCCCTCATCGCGACGATCGGCTCCGGCCAGCTGGGCGCGCGCGGTGCGCGGCATCGCCAACATCTTCCGGCGCGGCCCCCGGGCCGAGCAGGACGAGGCTGCGTGAGCAACGCCGCTCAGGCGGCGTAACGCGGGTACGAGCCGAACACCTTGAGTAGCGACGCCATGGCCTCCACGCGCCCCAGCGCCTCGCGCACCGGCGGGTCGTCGCGGTGCCCTTCGATGTCGACCAGGAAGTAATAGTGGCCGAGGCGCTCCCGCGTCGGCCGCGATTCGACCTTGCTCAGGTTCAGCCCGCGCCTCGCGAACTCGCCCATCACCGCATACAGCTGCCCGGGCTTGTCCTCGTTGAACGAGAAGCAGATCGACGTCTTATCGCGGCCCGTGCGCTCGCGATCGGCGCGGCCCAACACCACGAAGCGCGTCACGTTATTGGCGTCGTCCTGAATACCCGACGCGATGATCTCGCCGCCATACAGCTCGGCGGCGCGGCGCGGCGCGATGGCGGCGGCCGTGCCATCGGCGCCCATCACCTGCTCCACCGCGGCGGCGGTGCTCAACGCGGCGGCCGCGGCGGCGAGCGGGAACTCCCGTTCCAAGTAGCGCCGGCATTGGCCGAGCGCCTGAGGGTGGGAATAGATGGTCTTGATCGCCTCGCGCCGGGTGCCGGGCTTCACAATCAGCTGGTGCGCGATCGGTATGGCGATCTCCCCGCGGATGCGAAGCCCCGGCTCGTGGATCAGCATGTCGAGCGTATCGGTGACGGCGCCCTGCAGGCTGTTCTCGATCGGCGTCACCGCCTCGTCGGCATCGCCATTCAGCACCGCCCGCGCCGTCAGAATGATCGTGGCGTACGGTTCATACTCGGCGTCCGAGCCGCCGTGCTTGCGGGCGGCCTCCTCGGTATAGGTTCCGGCGGGGCCGAAATAGGCGATCCGGCGCCGTGTGTGTGGCTTATCGTCCGCGGCTGTCACCGTCGCTCCTTCGGCCGCTGCGCGGCGCGGAACGCCATCCGGCGCCGGGCGCGGCGAGGCGATGATAGGGCGCGCCATGGGGCGTGTCAACGCGAGGGCGCCGTAGACTGGTAAATGGCGTCCTTGAATCGGAGCAAGAATCGGGTTGTCTTATTCGCGCCGGGTGTCCATACTACAAGCATCATCCCCTGCAAGAGGCCCCCCATGGCGACCATCACAACCGAAACGGAAATCGGCACGGCATCCGCGGCGGCGCGGGAGCTGGCCCAGCGCACTTGCGCCTATATCGACTCGCATATCGACGAGCGGCCCAGGCTCGAAGCAATCGGCGCGGCGGTCGGCGTCAGCCCCTTCCATCTGCAGCGCGTGTTCAAGCGCGTCATGGGCATCACGCCGAGACAATACGCCGACGCCCGCCGCCTCGGCCGCTTCAAGGAACGCCTGCAAAACGGCGGCGCCGTGGTGGAGGCGCTCTACGAGGCGGGTTACGGCTCGGCCAGCCGGCTCTACGAGCACGCCTCCGCTCAGCTGGGCATGACCCCCGCCGCCTACCGTCGCGGCGGACTGGGCACCGCCATCGACTTCACCATCGTCGATTGCCCGCTGGGGCGCCTGCTGGTGGCGGCGACGGCGCGCGGCGTCTGCCAGGTGCTGCTGGGCGATGACGACGACAAGATGGAAGCCTCGCTCCGCAAGGAGTTCTCCTTGGCCGAGATCCGCCGCGTGGACGGCAACCTGCACCCGTGGGTCGAGCCCTTGCTCGCCTATCTCGCCGGCCACATGCGCGAGTTGGACGTGCCGCTCGATATCAAGGCCACCGCGTTCCAACGTCGGGTGTGGGAACACCTTCGCACGATTCCCTACGGCGAGACGCGCAGCTATCTCGACGTCGCGAAGGCCATCGGCCAACCGACCGCGCAGCGGGCGGTGGCGCAAGCGTGCGCGCACAACCCGGTGGTGCTGGTGGTGCCCTGCCACCGCGTCATCCGCAACAGCGGCGCCATCGGCGGCTACGCCGGCGGCGTGGAGCGCAAGCGCAAGCTGCTATACGACGAGTGGAAGGCGGTGGACGACGCCTTGCGCGCCGCCGCCGGCATGGTACCCGCGGCGGGTTAGCCCGCCTGGATCAACGCTCCGACGACTAGGTGGCAACGATGACGCAGCGGCCGGTCCGGCAGCCGTTCGGCCTGCCCTTTTATTTCGGTTGGACGATGGTTGCCACGAGCTTCATGACCATGTTCGTGAGCAACGGCATGGCGTTCTGGGGCTTGCAGGTGTTCGTGGGCCCCATGCAGGCCGACACCGGCTGGCCGCGCGCCGAGATCATGGGCGCGCTCACGCTGCGGTGGATCGTCGGCGGCTTCGGCGGCCTGCTGGCGGGCGGTTTCTTCGACAAGAAGCACGGCCCGCTCCTGGTGATGCTGGCTGGCACGCTACTTGACGGCGGCTCGATGATGGCCCTGTACTGGGCCGACAGCTCGTTCCAGTTCATGTTGTTGTTCGGCGTGGCGGGCGGCATCGGCAGCATCGGCACGGGCAGGCTCGTGTCGTCCGCGCTCGTGCCCAAGTGGTTCGTGGCCAAGCGCGGCATGGCCATGGGCATCGCGGCGGCGGGCAGCGGCGTGTCGGCGCTGGTGATGAGCCCGCTGGCGAACGCCATCAACGAGGCTGTGGGCTGGCGCGCCGGCTGGGTGTGGATGGGCGCGCTCACGCTGGCGCTGCTGCTGCCGTTCGTGCCGCTGGTGCGCCGCGCACCCGAGGACATGGGCCTGCTGCCCGACAATGGCGAGGCGCCGAAGCCCCGGCCCGGCAAACGGTCGCGCATGACCGCCGCGGCCGAGCGCAGTTACACGCTGGGCGAGGCGATGCGCTCGCCGACGATGTGGGTGCTGACCGCGGCGATGAGTGTCGGTCTCTTCTCCATGTCCACCAACGCTTCGAGCATGGTGCCCTTCTTCAAGAGCATCGGCTTCTCGGCGCAGATCGCCGCGTGGGGCCTCGCCGTCTACGGCGCCTTCTCGTTCATCTCGCGTTTCATCTGGGGCGCCGTCGCCGACCGCTTCACCGTGCGGCAGGCGATCGTAATGCAGGCCGTGATGACGTCCGTCGGCATCGGCTTCAACCTCTCGATCCGCAACGAGCCGATGCTCTTCGCGGTCGCCGCCTTCCATGGGTTGGCGCTCGGCGGCTTCGTCGTGCTTCAGCCGCTCATCTGGCCCGCCTATTTCGGGCGCAAGCACCTCGGCTCCATCACCGGCGTCACGCAGTTCATCACCACCTTCGTCCTGGCGGCAGGCCCCCTGTACGCGGGCGCGGTGTTCGACGCGACCGGCACTTATACCTGGGCCTATCGCACGCTGCTGGGCACCTGGCTGCTCTGCGCGCTGCTCACCTTCGCCGTCAAGCCGATGCGCGACAAGCGCGCCACGCCGGCGCCGGGCCCGGAAGCCGCCGCCGCGCGGTGACGAGCAGCCGTTGACGTGGCCCCGCCGGAGCCGGTAGGCGCCGCCGTCAGCCCGCATCGTCGCCGCCGCCGGCGATTCCCACGGTGGCCGCGACGCCGTAGGATAGGGGCCTATGGCAACCTCCGCCGCGACCTCCTCCCGGCGAGCGATACCGCCGCTGGTCAAGCGCAACACCGCCTACTTTGCCGCCGCCCAGGCGTTGCAGGGCTCCGGCACGCAGATGGTCATCGCCCTCAGTCCGCTCATCGTCGGCGTCCTCACCGACTCTGTTCTGCTCACGGGCATCGGCGTCAGCATCCTGCAATCAGCCGCCTGCTCGTCTCCTATCCGCTGGGCAAGTTGGCCGACACCTACGGGCGCTGCCCCGCCATGCTCGTCGGCCTGGCGTGCGGCCTCATCGGCGCGCCGCTCGTGGCCTCGGCCGTGTTGGCCGGATCGTTCCTGCTGTTCGTCGCCAGCATGACCGTGCTCGGCATGGGCGTCGGCGCGGCGCAGCAGCTGCGCGTCGCCGTCACCGACATGTATCCCGGCAACCGGCGGGCCGAGGGCCTCGGCTACCTGCTGCTCGGCAGCATGATCGGCGCGCTCACCGGACCGATCATCGTCGGCCTTAGCGAGACGGCGACGCCGAGGCTCGAGGTCAATAACTTGGCGCTGCCATGGCTCATCCTGCCGCTGTTCATCGTCTCGTCCATGCTCATCGCCTACTTCGCCCGGCCCGATCCGAAGCAGATGGGCGCCGACCTGGGCAAGTATTGGCCGGGCTACGTCGCGCCGAAGCGCCCGCCGCCCGTCGCGCGCAACGTCGTCGCCTACTTCCGCTCGTACCCACGCGTCACCGGGTTCGTGTCCTACGCCTTCGCGCAAGGCACCATGGCGATGATGATGGCGCAAACGCCGCACGTCCTCAGCCGCCACGGCCACTCGGTCACGCTGGTCAGCTGGGCGGTCGCCATCCACGTCGTCGGCATGTACGGCCTCAGCATCCCACTGGGACGGCTATGCGACCGCATCGGCCGCACCACGCTCATCCTCGCGGGCCTCGTCATCTTCGGCGCCGGCGCCGTGCTCGCCGTGCTGACGGACCTTTACTGGCTCATCACCGGCGGCATCTTCGTCGTCGGCATCGGCTGGTCCGCCGTGTTCATCGCGTCGACGGCGCTCATCGCCGACACCACGCCGCTGCAGGAGCGCGGCCGGGCCATCGGCATCAACGACTCGCTGGGCGCCATCGTCGCCGTGAGCTTGCCGTTCGTCTCCGGAGCCGTCATCGGCGTCGCGGGGCTCACCACCCTTGGCGTCTTCGGCGCCATCCTCGCCAGCCTCTCGCTGTTCCTGCTGCCGCGCCTTCGCGAACGCAGGCCCGGCGTGTTCGACGCGGCGCCGACGAGCGCGGGCTGACTAGCGGCCCGCCGGCGCGTGCGCCGTCACGTCGAGGCTGATCTTCGTGTCGTCACCCGGCAGAAACGCCGCGCCGATGACGATGCGGGCGGCGGGGTTGGTTTCCATGGGGAAGTGCTTGTACCACACCTGGTTCATCGGCCCAATGTATTCCGGCTTCGTCACGTAGACACGCACTTTCGTGACGGCGTCGAAGCCGAGACCCTCCTTCTCCAGTAGCAGCCGCAGGTTCTCGAATGCCTGCTCTGCCTGCTTACCGGGGTCGGGGTCGGTCGTGCGGTCCGGCTTGGCGGGGCGTATGGCCGAATAGTCGATGGTGTCGCCGCGACGGATGCCGTGCGGCACGTTCGGCCCGTGGGGCATGAAACCGGCGTAGTTCAGCAGTTGCTTCGCGGCCATGGTCGCCTCCCAGGGTTGAGCTACCACCAATGCACCTCGTCGAGCGCGGCATCGCCCTCGTCTGCCGCCTGCCACGGCCGCGCCGGCAGGTACTTCCAGCCGCCGTCCGAAAACATGACGACGATGTTGCCTTTGTCCATCCGTTCCGCCAGGCGCAGCGCCGCGCTCAACGTCGCGCCCGATGATACTCCAGCGAAGATACCCTCCGCCTCCACGACGCGCCGCGCCGTGCGGATCGCCGTCGCGCTCTCCACCAGGAAGCGCCCGTCGAGCTGCGCCAGGTCCAGCAACGGCGGCACGAAGCCCTCCGCGATGTTGCGGATGCCTTGCAGCCGGTCGCCGAGGCGCGGCTCCACGCCGACGACGCGCACGTTCGGAAAGCGCTCGCGCAGCCGCTTGCCCACCCCCATGACCGTTCCGCCGGTGCCGATGCCCGCGACGAACACGTCCACCGCGTCCAGGGCGCCGACGATCTCGGCGCCGGTGGTCTCGTAGTGAGCGGCCACGTTCTCCGCATTGGTGAACTGGTCCAGTTCGTGGAAGCCCTCATGTTCCGCCATCGCGTGCGCCGTTTCCACCGCGCCCCGCATGCCGCCCGAGGGCTCGCACCAGCGGAGCTCGGCGCCATGCAAACGCAGCACGTCGGCGATGCTGGGCACGACGCCGTGCGGCACCACGACGCGCACCGGATGGCCGTGGCGCTTGCCGATCATGGCGAGCGCGATGGCGGTGTTGCCAGTGCTCGCCTCCACGATGGGCTGGCCCGGCTTCAGGCGCCCTCGCGCGATGGCGGCACGCACCATCGCCAGTACGATGCGGTCTTTCACGCTGCCGCTGGGGTTTTGCCCCTCCAGTTTCGCCCAGATGCGGATGCCGGGCTTCGGCGCGAACTGCCGCAACTCGACGAGGGGCGTGCCGCCAATGAGGTTGAGTAGGTCGACCGGATGCTGTCGCATGCCGCAATGCTATACGAACGCGGGCCGTCGCGGGCGGTAGCGGCGTCGGCGCGCCATGGACGGCTGCCCATGAAGCAGCCGAGGACGCTACCCGGCCGTCGCCGCCGCCTGCAGCCGCTTGCCGAACTCGGCGATCATCGATTTGGCCTTCCGCCTCATGATGGGCTGCCCCATGTCACCGATGCGCCCCAGCATCGTGACGTCGGCGTCAATGGCAAGGTCGGTCGTGCTCGCGTCCACGGCGATCACTTGCACCGCGATGGTGGCGTCCACGCCGCCGCCGATGCGGGCGTCCTTGGCGTGCGCCTTCAGCCGCCACGTGCCCGCCGCCGCGTCCCGCAGCACCTCGCCTTTGCCCGCGAACCGGAACGACATGGGGCCGAGCGATACCCTCACCTTGCCCTCGTAATCGTCACCGCCCAGCGGCTTCACATCCTCGACGCCCGGCACGAACGAAGCGACGCGCGGCACGTCGGCCAGCACGCGGTCGACGGCCTCCTTGGGCGCGCGGACAGTGAGGCGTTGGTCGAATTTCATGCGCTTTGACTCCCGTGTGGGGTTCGGTTCCGAACGCGAGCGTACACGAGCGGCGACGCCGAGTCCCGCCGGTGGCGACACACTACCGCGCGCACCTAACGCGGGATCCCGGCGACCTGTTCGAGCGCGCGCCGCGTGAACACCACCGCCATGTCGCGCTTGTAGTCGGCCGAGCCGCGCGCGTCATCGACGGGGTCCACCAGATCGCCAACAAGTTCCGCCGCCTTGCGGACCGTGGCGGCGTCGGCTTTCCGCCCCTGCAGCGCCTGCTCGACGGCCGTCGCGCGCAACGGCACCGGGCCCACCGCACCGAGCGCGACTCGCGCCTCCTGAAAGCGGCCGCGCTCCACCCTGGCGAGGGCCGCGACGCCGACGGTCGCGTAGTCGTCCTCGGAGCGCGGCAAGAACTTCAGGTACACGCCCTCCAGGTCGTGCGGCTGCGCCGGCACCTGCACCTCGATGAGCAGCTCATCGGGGCCAATGTCGGTGTCGAAAAAGTCGCGGAACAGATCGCCGACCGGCACCTGACGCTCGCCCGTCGCGGAGAGCAGGCGCACGCGGGCGTTCAGCGCCAGCAGCGTGGGCAGCGGGTCCTGCGCCGGGTCGCCATGCGCAATGCCGCCGCCCACCGTCGCCATGCTGCGTATGCGGACGGTCGCCACCTGGGCATAAGTGTCGGCCAGCAGCGGCGCGTGCTCGCGTATCAGCGGCGACGTCTCGATGGCGCGGTGCGTCGCCAGCATGCCAATGTTGATCTCCGGCCCCAGCCGCGCCACGTGACTCCAGCCGGGGACCCGGTGCAGGCTGACGATATGGTCGGGCCGCACCAACGACTGCTTCACCATGGTCGTGAGCGCCGTGCCGCCGGCAAGCACGCGTGTGCTCCCGCCATGCTCGGCCAGTATCTCCACCGCCTCGTGGATGCTGTCGGGCGCATGCAGCTCGAAGTCGTGCATCGGCTACGCCTCCCTCGCCGCGGTGGCCTTCACGATGGCGTCCAATATCTGCGCGTAGCCCGTGCACCGGCACAGGTTGCCCGACATCCAGCGGCGCACCTCGTCCTCGGTCGGCTCGGGATTGCTGTCAAGCAGCGCCTTCGCCGCGACGAGCTGGCCGGGGGTGCAAGCACCGCATTGAAAGCCACCATGCTCGATGAACGACGCCTGTAGCGGGTGCAGCTCGCCGTCCCGCGCCATGCCCTCCACCGTCTCCACCGTCGCGCCATCGGCCTTGAAGGCGAGCGTGATGCATGAAGCGGTGAGGTTGCCGTTGACGACGACGGTGCACGCGCCGCACACGCCGACACCGCACGCCTCCTTCGTCCCCGTGAGGCCGAGGTCGTAGCGCAGCAAATCGACGAGGGTGCGGTAGACCGGCACCGCGGCTTCGCGCGGCGTGCCGTTCACCGTCAAGCGGACGTTGACCGATCGTGGCTCCGTGGTCATCCGTGGCTCCATTGCATCTCGCGCGCGTTATTTCCATGGGCGCGCGCCTCGCCGAAAATGCCGATGGGACGGTTGATAATCATGTCGTCCGTGTCACTACCGAATCCAAACCTAGCGCCAACCATGCGGACGCTGCATTGTAGTACCGTCCGGTCTATCCGCAGCCAGGCCACAACGTCCAGGGTAGGTGCGATGGCAGCCCCGCCGCGAATCAGCGTCATTATCTCCACATATAACGACGCTCGCTACCTACCCCTCGCAGTCGCCAGTGTATTGAGCCAGCACTATCGAGATTTCGAGTTGATCGTCGTCGACGACGGCTTGACCGATGAGGCGCCAAGCCTGCTCCAGGGCTTCGCCGGCCGGCTACGGCACGTACGGAGACCGCACGCCGGCGTGACGCCGACATTGAACCACGGCGCCTCCCTCGCCACTGGCCAGTACCTCTGGTTCTTCGGCGCCGACGACGTGCTGCTCCCGGGCGCGCTGGACAAGGCAGTGGCCCGCATGGGCGCCGACGACCGGGCAGCCTTCTGCTACGGCCGGGTCGGCTACATCGACAGCGATGGCGCGCCCACGGCGCCGCTGCGTGGATGGCCTTCCGCCAACGCCACCCTCACCGCGTCCGACCTCGTCCGCGAGTTCATGCACCAGCGGTTCGTCATTCCATCGGCCTGCCTCATACGCAAGTCGGCCTTCGACGAGGTGCGCGGGTTCGACGAAGCGTTGAGCTACGGCGAGGACACGGAAATGTTCTTCCGCATGGCGCTGCGCTGGCGGGTGTTGTTCCTAGCCGAGACGTTGGCCCTGCGCCGCAAGCACCCGCGCGCCATCACCGCCCGAGCCGACATGGCCCGTCAAGAGCAGGCGTGGGCGCGCATTCTGGCGGGCGGGCGCGCCGCGCCCCCCGGCTCGGTGGACGCGCGCTGGCTGGAGGCCGCCGTGCACTTCGCCATGGCCTACCAGGCGTACAAGACGGGCAACACCGCATCCCGCCGCCACGCCGTCAAGTCGCTGCGCGCCGGCAGCGCGCGGTTTGGCGCCTCCACCGACGCTTTACGGGCATCGTGGCTCGTGTTCAAGACCTGCCTGCCGTCGTGGGTGCGACGGAACGCTTCCCATTCGCGGCGCGGCGCCGCCGCGCCGTAGCCCGTCCCGCCGGCGGTCCCAAGGCATCCCCTGCCGGCCGATGGGCCGCAGCTGGCGAGGCTTGCCCGTTCACGCATTTCCACTATAGTGGCGGTGCGCTCCCTGGCCTGTTGGCGGGCGGCCACGCATCGGCACCCGCTCGCCCGGGCGAGGACGCCTTCACGGGAGGAGCCCATGACCTCGCCAACCGTCATCCATTCCGTCGGACTGCCGGCGCCCCGCGCCGATGCCATCGGCAAGGTCACCGGCGGGGCCACCTACACCGCCGACCTGCGGCTGCCAGGCACGGTTTGGGGCAAGGTGCTCCGCAGTCCCTACCCGCACGCGCGCATCGCCGGCATCGACACGAGCGCCGCGCGACAGGTGCCGGGCGTCCACGCCGTGCTCACCGGCGACGACCTGCCGCCGAACACCCGCTTCGGGCGGCGCATCGTCGACGTGCCCGTGCTCGCGCAGGGCATCGTGCGCTTCATCGGCGAGCCGGTGGCGGCCGTTGCCGCCGATGACGAGGATATCGCCCAGCGCGCGCTCGACCTCATCGAGGTGGAGTACGAGGAGCTGCCCGCCATCTTCGACGCGCTGGAGGCCATTGAGCCCGGTGCCACGCTGCTGCACCCCGACGTGATGAATTACACCGGCCTGCCCGCCCCACTGGAGCGCCCCAGCAACGTCGTCACGCGCACCGTGTGGGGCACGGGCGACGTGGACCAGGGCTTCCGGCAAGCGGAGTGGACGTTCGACTATACCTTCACCATTCCAACCGTGCACCAGGCCTACATCGAGCCGCACTCATGCCTCGTGCGCATCGACGAGGCCGGTCGCGTGCAGGTGTGGGCGTCGAACAAGGCGCCCTACAACCTGCGGCAGCAGGTGGCGGCGTGCATCGGCCTGCCGCTGGAGCGCATTCGCATCAACCCCGTCACCATCGGCGGCGACTTCGGCGGCAAGGGCTCCCCCATGTTCATCCCGCTGGCCTACTTCCTCGCCAAGGCCACCGCGCGGACCGTCCGCATCGTGCTCGCCTACGCGGAGGAGCTCACCTCGGCCAACCCGCGCCACCCATGCGTGGCGCAGGTGCGCGTGGGCGCCAACCGTGACGGCACCATTGTGGCCTACCAAGCACGGCTCGTGTTCAACAGCGGCGCCTACGCGGGCTTCAAGCCCGCGGGCTTCCTGCCGGGCGCCCAGCACGGCGGCGGCGCCTACCACGTTCCTCATTGCAAGGTGGAGGCGCTAGGCGTCTACACGAACCGCGTGCCCTGCGGCCACATGCGCGGCCCCGGCGAGCCGCAGTCGATCTTCGCCTTCGAATCCGCCGTCGATCGCGTCGCGCGCGACTTGGGGCTGCCGCCGCTGGAGGTGCGCCGCAAGAACCTGCTGCGCGACGGCGAGACGAACTCCCTGGGCCACCGCTACCAGGACATCCGCGCGGAGGACACGTTGAACGCCGCGCTGGAGGCGGCGGGCTGGGACGCCCCCAAGGGCAAGAACGTGGGCCGCGGCGTCGCCATTTGCGAGCGTGCGCCCGGCGGCGGCGAAACACACGCCAACGTGACGCTGCACGCCGACGGCTCCGTGGTGCTGCACACCTCGATCTTCGAGCAGGGCTCCGGATCGTACACGACGCTGCAGCAGGTGGCCGCCGAGGAGCTGGGCTTGCCGCACGATGCGGTGCGCGTGGAGGTGTGGGACACTGATGCGGTGCCGTTCGACACCGGCGTTGGCGGCAGCCGCGTGACGCGCGTGGCGACGCAGGCCGGCGCCGGCGCGGCCCAGCAAGCCCGAGACCTGTTGCTGCAACGCGCCGCGCAGACCCTGGGCTGGCCGCGCGAGCAGCTGACGCTGGCGGGCACGCGCATTCGCCGGAACGACACGGGCGAGACGCACTCCTGGGCCGACGTCATCGCGAAAACGGGCTCGCCGGTCGTCGGCGGCGCCAGCATCAAGGACATGGGCCCCGCGCCGGTGACGGGCTTCACCGCCCAGGTGGCCGAGGTGGAAGTGGACCCCGAGACCGGCGCAGTGAAACTGCGGCGCATCGCCAGCGCGCACGACGTCGGACGCGTGGTGAACCCCATGGGCATCCGCGGGCAGATCTACGGCGGCATCGCGCAGGGCGTGGGCTACGGGATGATGGAGGAGCTGCGGATGGACGATGGCCGCGTGACCACCGCCTCGTTCGCCGACTACAAGATACCCACGATGGCCGACATGCCCGAAGTGCGGATCGTGCTGCTGGAATCGGAGAGCGGCGTGGGGCCATACCACGTGAAGGGCATCGGCGAGAACCCGAATGCGCCGACCGCCGCGGCCATCGCCAATGCGGTGGAGGACGCGGTGGGCGTGCGTATCGACGACCTGCCCATCACCGCGGAGAAGGTTTACCGGGCGCTGCGGGCGAAACGCCAGTAGCAACCCGCGCCGGCCCATGGCCGCTTGGCCCCTTGCCCAGCGGCGTGGAGCGCACCGGCGACAGGCGCGATTTCGAACCAAGGGGCGGCGCGCTTCGCTCGTGTCGCATTCATTGCCGCCGCCTCACCCGTGGATGGCACGCCGCGCGCGGCACCTCCTCGTGCTAGCACCGAGGTCTATCCGTTGCCGGAGGCCCATTCGTCTTGCACACCGCGACCGCGACCCCGCGACGGTCCCGCGTCTACTACGGCTGGTGGATCGTCGTGGGCACGTTCGTCCTCCAGGCCGTGCAGTCGTCGCTGCTGTTCCTCTCGTTCGGCGCCTACCTGGTGGAACTGCAGCGCTACTTCGGCTGGACCAAGAGCCAGATCTCCGGCGCGTTCTCGCTCGCGCGGCTGGAGAGCGGCTTCCTCGGGCCCATCCAGGGCTGGATGATCGACAATTGGGGCGCGCGCGCCGTGCTGCGCCTCGGCACGCTGCTGTTCGGCGGCTCGTTCATGCTGCTGGCGCTGGTCGACAGCCTTTTCTGGTTCTATGCCGTATTCCTCATGGTCGCCATCGGCAGCAGCCTGGCGGGGTTCCTCACGTTCAACGCCACCATCGCCAGCTGGTTCATCCGCAAGCGGGCGCGCGCCATGGCTATCGCGCAAACGGGCATGGGCCTGGGCGGCGTGCTGGCGCTGGCCGTCGCGTGGTCGTTGGTCACTTTCGGCTGGCGGTGGACGGCATTCGCGTCGGGCGCGCTGGTCATCGCCATCGGCCTGCCCGCGTCGCAGCTGTTTCGGGGCACCCCGGAGCAGTACGGCATGCTGCCCGACGGCCGGCGGCCGGAGCCGAGGCCGGCCTCGGGCGCCGGTGCGCGGGCCGCGAGCGATGGCGAGGTGCACTTCACCGTGCGCCAGGCCATGCGCCAGCGCGCGTTCTGGCTCATCTCGCTGGGCCACGGCACCGCGCTGCTCGTGGTGTCGGGCGTGCAGGTGCACCTTATCGCGTTCCTCGAGGAGACGGCCGGTTGGAGCCTGCCCGCCGCCACCACGATGGTCACGCTAATCACGATGACGAGCATCGTGGGGCAGCTCAGCGGCGGCTTCCTGGGCGACCGCTTCGACAAGCGGCTCATCGCGGGCACCTGCATGCTGGGACACGGCGCGGCCATGCTGCTGCTCACCTGGTCGGCCTCGTGGCCGGTGGTCACGTTCGCGTCGGTGCTGCACGGGCTCTCGTGGGGTGCGCGCGGCCCGCTGATGACGGCGATACGCGCCGACTACTTCGGCCGGCGCAACTTCGCGTCGATCATGGGCTTTTCGTCGATGATCGTGATGCTTGGCACGGTGCTGGGCCCGCTGTTCCTGGCCTGGATGTACGATGCGCTGGGCAACTACCGTGTGGCGTTCTTCACCATCGGTGTCATCACCGGCGCCGGATGCCTCTTCTTCTTCCTCACCCCAAAGCGGCCGGTGCCCGCGCCCACGCCCCAGTAGCGCCGGCTCGCCCAAGTCACGTGGCGAGGAGGGTTAAGCCCCGCCGCGCGTCACCGGTCAAATGACTGCGGCGTCACCAAATCGTGTGTCGTTTGCTCTAACTGCAACAGGGCCAATTGCAACGCTTCGAGGCCCTGGATCGCCTGAGTCGCCGCATGCACGTCAGTGCTGCCAATTGCCTCATCGACGGCGTCGAGCTTCTGTTTCGCCTGATGCAGAACGATTGCGACTTGATCAGTGTGCGCCCCCAGGGGCGTTTGCCGGTGCATGCGGAACTCGTGAAAGAGGCTTTGGACACCGGCCTGCTTCCCATCGAGCGCCGCCTTCAAGTCGATCAATTGTTTCCGGACATCGGCTGCCTCGGCTATGGTCATGTTTGGCCCTATGGCCGATACAAGGCGAAGCGCTTCGACCAAGGGGACACCAACACCGAGTTCCGCAAACTTGTGCTCGAACTCGTGGATAGTGCGGCGACGTGTATTGGCGGTAAGGCCTCATTTCGACGCACATCCCAGAAACGATCAACGTCCACTCTCCCGCTCACCGCGAACTGAACTGAAGCCAGTTCGTTCCGCTCGAGCACCAATTCCGCAGTCTCTGTTTGCCCAGGCGACAATGCGCCAACCCGATGTTGCTGCAGACGCGCGCCAATCACCGTAAGGTTCACGTCATTGAAATGCACCCTCGGCTGCCCCTCACCGGCAGGCGCTGTATTGGTTACACGGACGGTGACCTTTTTCCGCCTCGGAGATTGGCTCATCTCCTCCACCGCGAAGTCCATCGCCAGGAAGGATCGCAAGTCTCGCCACAGTGCAACCGTCAACAGGTTATCGCGTGGCTTCTCGCCATCGACCGATACTGGCGTGCCCAATCCTGAGGCATCTCTGTCAACATTCAAGCTCATCTGCTTCACCTCGATCGCCTCTCGGAGTTGGAGGGCCACCAGCAAGGCGAGCATGTCGTCGAGGGCCTGTGCGGCCCGCCGGGGCTCGAAGCCTCCCGGTGTGACATGCGCCCATTCGTGCCGCATCGTGGTTAGACGACCCAGCCGGCCATTCGTGACTTGGAGATCCGGAAACGCATCAACGAAACACGTGGCATGGTTACGTCGGGTAATGCCGGCGAAGTGTGGCGTGTCGAGATATTCTTTTAGCCGATAGCGACGCTCCCGGCTCATCCCGACTCGAAGATTACCCTGCTGCTCGACAGTGAGCGCCGGCCAGGCTCCAGACTCCCACCAGCTATCGCCGAGCTGGAGTTCTAGGCGCTCGCGCATCCCTCGGCGCATCCCATGAACGAACAGCCGGTGTGCCCTGGTGAAGGTCTCGTAAACGTCAGCCATTGAGTGTCCTCGTCAAAACGCTACAGTGTCCGGATATAAAGCAGCCCGCCGGCGTACCACTACTGTCAAGCAGCGTGCCCATGCCCCAGTAGCGCCGGCTCGCGTCGGCGCTTTCCGTCATTCTCCCGCGCATCGTTGACGCTGCCGCGCCACAACGCCTATCCTCGGCTCCGCAATGATTTCCTCTAGGAGGATGGTCCGATGGCGACGCTACAGGAAATCCAGAAGGTCACCGACGAGAACAGCGGCAAGCACGTGACGGTGGAAGGGCTGAAAATCCACTACAACGACATCGGCACGGGCGACCCCATCATCTGCATTCACGGCGGCGGCCCCGGCGCCAGCGGTTGGAGCAACTTCCGCACCAACCTGCAAGACCTGGCGCTGAACCACCGCGTCCTGCTGTTCGACATGCCCGGCTGGGGGCGCTCCGAGTTCAACGGCAGCACCGAGCCGTGGCACGACTTCATCTCGCGCATGATCGGCGGCTTCATGGACGCGCTCAACATCAAGTCGGCCTACTTCATCGGCAACTCGATGGGTGGGCAGGCGGTCATCAAGCTCGCCATCAACCACCCGGAGCGCGTGAAGCACCTGGTGATGATCGGCAGCCAGCCCACGCGCACGATCACGGTCCAGGCCGAGCCGCTGGACGGCCTCGACAACATCGTCAAGTTCTACCGCGGCGGGCCGAGCAAGGAGAAGATGCGCCGCTTGGTGGAAAGCCTTGTGCATGACTCCTCCTGGCTGACCGACGACGTGGTGGAGGAGCGCTTCAAGGTGGCGACGACGCCGGAGGCGCTGCGCCAAGCCGAGCTGCGGACCAAGCAGCCACGCCACGACCTCTACTTCGAGATCGAGAAGATCACCGTGCCCACGCTGCTCGTCTGGGGCATCAACGACAAGGGCGGCGCGCTGGAGGTGGGCCTGCTGATGCTGCGCCGCATGAAGAACGCCCGCATGTATATCTTCCAGAACTGCGGCCACTGGGCGCAGGTGGAAAAGCGCGAGGAGTTCGACCGCGTGGTGTTGGACTTCTTCAAGCACTAACGCGACGACGCGCATCGACGCACGGCGGCCCCGGCTACGACCGGGGCCGCTCTCGTTTCATGGTCACGCAACGATGCCCAGCCCTGCGTTGCGCTCATCGCGCCGATACTCGTAGACTAGTCCGTGCCGCCTTGGAGCAGGCGGCCAATGCTGGGAGGAGGGAGCGATGAACGAGGTTACGATGAAGGGCGGCAAGGGTGGCGGTAACTGGCCGAGCACCACCGGCAATCCGTCCGGAGGCGGCAGAGGGCAAACCCGCCGTCGCCGGGGAAGAAGTAGCCCCGCCCAGCCAAGGCCGCGCTGCCTCGAAGCCGGCACGGCTCCGGGGCAGCCGCCCGCACTCTAACGCCCACCGGGACCGGCTGGCGATCGTGGCCGTCGGCTCCGAGCAGTTCGCCGAGGCGCCGGGCACGCTGCGCGCCTTCGTGGAGGCGGGCGGCTATACCTGGCCCACCGCCTCCGTGCCGTCCGAGTTCATGCGCGCGTTCAACGTCACCTCGCAGTCGACCGGCATCGGCATCGCCGCCGACGGCACCGTCACCTTCCGCAAGGGCTGCGGCGCCCACAGCGAGGCCACGTGGGTCAACACCCTGCGCGAGCTGGCGGGCGGGTAAGACCGAGCAGGCCTCGCCTCGCGCGACGGCCAACGCTTACAGCATCGTGGTGTCCCGGGGCGACAGGGGCATCATCTCGCCTGCCCGTTCCATCGCTCGAACACCGGCTTGACGGGCCCTGCATGGGTTGTCCAGGGCAGGCTGGAAGGCATCGAACGCCCTTCTACGGGGGAACCCGTGCCTGCTGGTATTGGCGAGGCCTCCCCAAGCGATGGACCTGCTGCCCAGCACTCGTATCGATCTCGTGGGGAACACGATATGACCCGCGGCACCGAGGCGTGACGAGCGGCTCCTCTGGCTCTCTGCGTGCTCCACACCCGCGTCGTGCTTCGCCATCGGGTTGTGCCCTGCGATGCCATGATCGAGCGCCGGGTCACGACGGCCTTATATGAAGAAGGAGGCCGCCGGGTTTCCGGTGGCCTCCTTCGCATCATCGCGTCCCTCGCGGAGCCACTATGGCTTCGGGCGTGGCTCGTCGCCGGAGCCGCCGGCCACCGTCGGTATCGGCTTCGCCTGCTGCGCCTGTGGCGGCGCCTTGCCCGTGTCGGCATAGCCCTCGCCCCGCGCATAAATGTTGCAGAACTCGATCCACTTGCGCGGGAAAATGTCCGGCCGGTACAGCGGCGTCGGCTCGTGCCGCCCCACCCGCTTATGCCAGTCGGTGTTGTCGCGCACCATCAGCTTGTCCTGGTCGTTGAACAGCCCCTTCCGGATCGGCGCCGCCCAGGTGTAATACCACAGGTTCGTCCACAGCCAGCTCATCGGGTTCTTCGGCCAGTGCAGCGACACTTGGAAGTAGTCGTAATGGTCCTCGTCCACCGGCACGTACCACTCATAGTAAAGCGCGCCGTTCTGCGGGAAGTGCCGCACGCGCAGGTACCCGGGCAGCTTCATCGTGATGTATTTCACGCCGTTCACCGGGATCGACGTGCCTCCCTGCCCGCGCCGGCTCGGCGGCCGGCTGAAGCGCCACGGGCGCTGCGGGGGCCACTCGCCCAGCCCGGGGTAGTGTGCCGTCCACCGGAAATCGCCGGTCACTTCCACCAGCGCCCGCCCGCCGTCGACGGGGTCGTCCTCCTCCATGGCGTCGTGCGTCGCGTTGTAGGCGCCCATCTTCTGCAGACGCAGCGCCGCGGCATCGCGGTGCAGCATCAGGAAATGGCCGCCCGCCGAGCCCTCGGCGTGGTAGCGCCAGTTGCCGTAGACCAGGTTGTGACGCGACTTCACCATCGTGTCCTCACGCAGCAGCAGGTGCGGCACGTCGTCCTCCAGCGGCGCCGGCGCGCCCTTGCCCATCCAGATCCACACGATGCCCTTGCGCTCCTCCACCGGGTACATGCGGAGGCGTATCTTGCCGACCACCGGCGAGTCCGGGCCGTCGGTGAGGGCGGCGACGCACACGCCGCCGTTCGCCATGTCGAAGGTCCAGCCATGGAAGCGGCAAGCGACGGTGTCCTTGCCGGGAAACTCGTCCTTGCCGAGCGACATGCGCGCCCCGCGGTGCGGGCACTCGTCGATCATCGCGTACACCTTCGCGCCGCGGCGTGTGAAGGCGATCGGCTCGCCCAGCAGCACCTTGCGGACGGGCCGGTGCGTGACCTCCTTGGACTTGAGGGCCGGGTACCAGTAATTGCGGAAGCCGAGCGCCGCCTTGTGATATGGCGTGTCGCCCTCGGTCAATGGGTGCGCCGTGGCGGGATGCTGGGTCGTCATGCACGAGCCTCCTCAACTCTCGGAATCGCATCCGGTCGCGCATCGGCGTGTGGATCGGTGCGGCACCGTCGGTTCTACACCCGCTATTCGTTACGGTGGCGAACAGCGTCGTAGGCCGCGAGGATATTCCGCGCACCGCCGCATGGTCAAGCACGAGGGGACTATAATCGGCGGGCCATATCCGGCTTGGGAAGGCGGTGTGTCGTGGCCCATTACATTCAGCTCCTCACCCTCACGCCCGAGGGGCGGACGGCGATCCTGCAGGACCCGGAGAGCGTGTTGCGCGCGCAGAATGTGGTGATGGCGCCCGAGATCACGGTGCTGGGCCTCTATGCCGTGCTCGGCACCTACGATTTCGTCAGCATCGTCGAGGCGCCCGACAACGACACGGTGGCGCGCTATTCGCTCGAGTTCGGCGTGCGCGCCGGGCTGCACGTCGTCACGCTGCCGGCCGTGCCGATGGCCCAGTTCGAGCAGTCGATGCCCCCCGAGGGCGTGCCGGTCGAGGAGACGGGCACCGGCATTCCCATGAACCCCGACGACCTGCTGCGGCCCCACCAGCGCTAACCGGCCGCGCTCACGCGCGTGAGACGCGCGGGCTCGCCTCGGCGAGTGGCATTACGGCCCTGGCTCGGGCTAGTACGTCCACCAGGGCCGGTAGTGCGACAACGGCAGCTCCAGCAGCACGATGTCCTCGAAGTTGCCGTGGATATCGCGGCTCCATTCGTGCAGGCGCGCCACCTCGTGGAAGCTCATGCCGCGCGCCGCCTCCTCGGCCTAATTGTCGAACCAAAGAAATGGCGTGATCTTTGACATGGGCATCGCTCCCGCGGTCTGCTCGGTGGTGTCACCGGTTCCGACGAACAGGCGCCCCGGTTGCCCGGGGCGCCTGTCTTATCCGGCATAGGAGGCCGCGAAGCTACGGCTTCGCCTCGTTGCGGCGCTGGCTGGCCGCCAGCATGGCGTCGCGGCGGGCACGCTGCTGGTCGCGCGGCGCCGGCGGCGCCACGTGCGCCAACGGGGCGACCTTCTTGAACCGCGGCAGGTAAATGCTCCAGTTGTCCAGCACGTCCTCCGCCCGCTTGCTGCGGGTCATCTCCATGTGCCGCGTCACCATCGCCTGCAGCAGCTCCTGGTCCTCCGCGTCGTCCACCTCGCTAATCCCCACCATCTCCGAGTTCACCCGCTTCGCCAACGTGCCGTCGTAGTCCAGCACGAATGCAACCCCGCCCGACATGCCGGCGCCCAGGTTGCGGCCCGTCGGCCCCAGAATCACCACCACGCCGCCCGTCATGTATTCGCACGCGTGGTCGCCCGCGCCCTCGATCACCGCCCACGCGCCCGAATTGCGGACGGCGAACCGCTCGCCCGCGCGTCCCGACGCATAGAGGTGCCCGCCGGTGGCGCCGTAAAGCACGGTGTTGCCCATGATGGTATTGTCGTGCGCGTGGAAGGCGGCGTGTTGCGGCGGCCGCAGCACGATCTCGCCGCCGTGCATGCCCTTGCCCACGTAATCGTTCGCCTCGCCCTCCAGCGTCATGTGCATGCCGTCGACGAGGAACGCGCCGAATGACTGCCCCGCCGAGCCCGAGAAGCGCAGCTCGATGCTGTTTTCCGGCAGGCCCGTGTCGCCATGGTGATAGGCGATCTCGCCCGCGATGCGCGCGCCGACGGTGCGGTGCACGTTGCGGATCGCCCGCTCTACCTTGACCGGCGATCTGCCCTCGATCGCCGGCCGCACCAGCGGCAACAGCTCGTCGTCGAGGACGATGTCGCTCGCGTTGTCGTTGCGCGTCTGCCGCGACCGCACCGGCAGCGTGCCCGACGGGTCCGCCGAGGCCAGCATGCGCCGCAAGTCCAGCGTGTTCGCCTTCGGGTGGCCTGGCAGCTCCACCTGCTCCAGCAGGTCGGAGCGGCCGATCATCTCCTCCACCTTGCGGAAGCCCAGCGCCGCCATGTGCTCGCGTAGCTCCTCCGCCACGAAGAACAGGTACTTCACCAGCATCTCGGGCGTGCCCCAGAACTTCTCGCGCAGCACCGGGTCTTGCGTGGCGACGCCCACTGGGCAGGTGTTGAGGTGACACTGGCGCGCCACCTGGCAACCCACCGCCACCATCGCCGCCGTGCCGAAGCCATACTCCTCGGCGCCCAGCAACGCGCCGATCACCACATCGCGCCCGCGGCGGAACCCGCCGTCCGTCCGCAGAATTATCCGGCCGCGCAAGTCGTTGGCGACCAACACCTGCTGCGTCTCGGCCAGGCCCAGTTCCCAGGGAGAGCCGGCATACTTGATGGATATCCACGGCGACGCCCCGGTGCCGCCCTCGGTGCCGGATATGAGGATGTAGTCAGCATAACCCTTCGCCACACCCGCGGCGATGGTGCCGACGCCCGCCTCCGACACGAGCTTCACGGCCACCTGCGCGCGCGGGTTCACGACCTTCAAGTCGTAGATCAGCTGCTTCAAGTCTTCGATCGAGTAGATGTCGTGGTGCGGCGGCGGCGAGATGAGCGGCACGCCGGGCACCGTGCGCCGCGCGCGGGCGATGATCTCCGTCACCTTGTGGCCGGGCAGCTGCCCGCCCTCGCCGGGCTTCGAGCCCTGCGCCATCTTGATCTCCAACACGTCGGCCATCGCCAGGTACTCCGGCGTTACGCCGAAGCGGCCGGAGGCCACCTGCTTCATCTTGCTGCCCGTGCGGTCGCCGTTGCGCGTCTCGCGGAAACGGCGCGGGTCCTCGCCACCCTCGCCCGAGCCGCTCTTGCTGCCGATGCGGTTGAACGCGACGGCGATGGTCTCGTGCGCCTCGATGCTGAGCGCGCCGAACGACATGGAGCCGCCGTTGAAACGCTTCACGATCTCCTTCGCCGGCTCCACCTCGTCCAGCGGCACGGGCGGGCCGGCCGGCTTGATCCGCAGCATGTCGCGCAGCGAGATCGACTCCTGCTCCTCGATCTGCTTGATGTATTGGTCGTATCCCGCGCGCCCGGTGCCGCCATCCTTGATGGCGTTGTGCAGTGTCCGCACGCTGATGGGCGAGAAGCCGTGCGGCTCGCCGCCGCGCCGGTAGCGGTAGAAGCCGTAGTCATCGAGCTTCGCATCCTTGGCGCCGGCGGCCATGGGCGCGAACGCCTGCGCGTGCCGGGCGACGAGCTCGGCCGCGACCTCGCCGAAGCCGATGCCGCCGATGGGCGACGGCGTGCCGGCGAAGCACAGGTCCACCACCTCCTGGCCCAAGCCGATGGCCTCGAATATCTGCGCGCCGTGGTAGGCGGTGACGGTGGAAATGCCCATCTTCGACATGATCTTGAGCAGCTGCTTGTGCAGCGTCTTGACGTAGTTGCCCAGGGCCTTGTCGGCACCGATGTCGGTATCGTGGCCCTCCTCCACCAACGCCTTGATCGTCGCCAGGGCCAGGTAGGGGTTGATGGCGCTGGCCCCATAGCCAATCAGCGCGGCCAGCTGGTGCGGGTCCCGCGCGTCGGCCGCCTCGGCGATGAGCGAGGCCTTCATGCGCTTGCCCACCCGGATGAGGTGGTGGTGCACCGCGCCGACCGCCATGAGCATCGGCACCGACATCCGGTCGCGGTCCACGCCTCGGTCGCTCACCACGATCACGGTCTTACCCGCGTCCACGGCCCGCTCCGCCCGGGCGCACAGCTCCAACACGGCCTGGCGCAGCGCCTCGGCCCCGCCCGAAACCGGGAACAGCGCCGGCAGCGTCTCCGTCGACACGATGCCCTGCACGCCGCCGCGAATCGTCTGCAACTGCGCGTCCGTCAGCACCGGGCCGTCCAGCCGCAGCAGCGAGGCGAATGCTTCCCGTTCCTCTAGCAACGAGCCCCGCTGGCCGAGGTAGGTGTAGAGCGACATGACGATCTGCTCGCGCAACGGGTCGATCGGCGGGTTGGTCACCTGGGCGAAGCGCTGGCGGAAGTAGCTGTACAGCAGCCGCGGCTTGGTCGCCAGCACCGCCAATGGCGTGTCGTCGCCCAGCGAGCCCACCGGCTCGACGCCGTCGACGTACAGCGGCCGCAGAATCAGGTGCGCCTCCTCCGTCGTGTAGGACTGCGCGCGCTGCAGCGGCAGCAGGGCCTCCGCCGCGATCTCGCCGGCGGCGCCGTTCGCGCTGGCCGGCTGCTTCACGTCGCTAAGCCTGGTCAGGCGGTGGGTCAGCCACTGGCCGTACGACTTGCGCGCGACCGCCATCCGCTTGATCTCGTCGTTCCGCAGCAGCACACCGCGCGCCGTGTCGACGGCGATGACCTGCCCAGGGCCGATGCGTCCCTTCTCCACCACGTGATCGTCGTCGATCTCGGTGGTGCCGACCTCTGAGGCCATGACGATGATGTTGTCGTCGCCGATCTTGTAGCGGGCCGGGCGCAGGCCGTTGCGGTCCAGCGTCGCCGCCACCACGGTGCCGTCGGTGAAGGCGAGCGCGGCGGGGCCGTCCCACGGCTCCGTCAGACAGGCGTGATACTCATAAAAGGCCTTCAGCGCCGGGTCCATGTCGGGCATGTTCTCCCATGCCTCGGGCACCAGCATCATCATCGCGTGCAGCGGGTCGCGGCCCGATAGCACCAGCAGCTCCAGCGCGTTGTCAAGGCTGGTCGAATCGCTGCCGTCCGGCTGGATCACCGGCAGGACGCGGCCAATCTCGTCGCCCCACACGGCCGAGGCCAGCTCCGCCTCGCGCGCGCGCATCCAGTTGCGGTTGCCTTGCAGCGTGTTGATCTCGCCGTTGTGGCCCAGCATGCGGAAGGGCTGCGCGAGGTCCCACGTGGGGAAGGTGTTGGTGCTGTAGCGCTGGTGAAACACGGCCAGCGCCGTCGTGTAGGCCGGGTTCCGCAAGTCCAGGTAGAACTCGGTGAGCTGCGGCGCGACCAACAGCCCCTTGTAGACAATGGTCTTGTTCGAGAGCGAGGGCACGTAGCAGGCGATGCCCAGCTCGGCATACGCACGCTCGGCGGCCTTGCGCGCGAGGTAGAGCTTGCGCTCGAAGGCCATGCCGTCCAGCGCGGCGGGCCTGCCCACCAGCAGGTTCTCGATTTGGGGCGCCGTCACCGCCGCCTTTTCGCCGAGCGCGGCCTCGTTAACCGGCACGGGACGCCAGCCGATGGGCGCGAGGCCCTCATCCTGAATGGCCTTTTCGAGTATCTGGCGGGCGCGAGCGGTGTCGCGCTTGGGCAGGAACACCATGCCGACACCCAAGTCCCCGTCGTGCCGCGCGGTGAACCCGAGCTTCGCGGCCTCGGCGTTGAAGATGCCGGCGGGGATCTGCGTCAGCACGCCGGCGCCGTCGCCGGTCTTGGCGTCGGCCGACACCGCGCCACGATGGGTGAGGTTGACGACCGCCTCGAGCGCCCGGTCCAGCACGCGGCGGCTGCGAGAGCCGGTGAGGTCGGCCACGAAGCCGACGCCGCATGCGTCACGCTCGAACTGCGGGTCGTGAAGAGTCCACGGGAGACGTGGTAACGGTGCCATAGAAAGCTCCGGTTTCGCAGGGGCTCCATTGTCCCCTGGAACGCCTAAACGCTACAGAATGGAAAGGTAACGTTTGATCTCGTAGTCGGTGACGGCGGAGCGATACCGCTCCCACTCGATCCGCTTGTTGTGGATCAAGCTCTTGAACGTGTGCTCGCCCAAGGCGCGACGCAGCACGTCGCTCTGCTCGGCGATGCGCACGGCCTCGAACAGGCTGCCGGGCAGCGATGCGATCTGGCGCGCCTGGCGCTGCTCGTCGGTCATCAGGGTCACGTCCGTCTCCATGGGCGGCACGGGCTCGTACTCGTTCTCGATCCCCTCCAGCCCGGCGCTGAGCATGGCGGCGAACGTCAGATATGGATTGCACGTCGGGTCCGGCTGGCGGAACTCGATCCGTACCGATGATTCCCGCCCCGGACGGTAGGCGGGCACGCGAATGAGGTCCGAGCGGTTGACCGGCGCCCACGAGATATAAGCCGGCGCCTCGAATCCCGGCACCAGCCGCTTATACGAGTTCACCCACTGGTTGCACACGCAGGCGATTTCCGGAGCGTGCCGCAACAGGCCGGCGATATACCGGTGCGCGGTCTTCGACAGCTTGAAGGGATCCTTCGCGTCGTAGAACGCGTTCTTATCGCCCTTGAACAGCGATTGATTCACGTGCATGCCGTTGCCGTTCTGGTCGGCCAGCGGCTTGGGCATGAAGGTGGCGTATGCGCCGTGGCGCATCGCAACTTCCTTCACCACCAGGCGGTAAGTCATCACCGAATCGGCCATGGTGAGCGCATCGGTGTGTCGCAGGTCGATTTCGTGCTGCGAGTTGGCGGCCTCGTGGTGGCTGTATTCGACGGGAATGCCCATCTCCTCCAGCGTCAACACCGTCTCGCGGCGCAACTCCGTCGCCGTGTCCAGCGGCGTCAGATCGAAGTAGCCGCCGGCGTCCAGCGCCTCGGGCTTGGTGGAGTCCTTGAAGTAGAAGTGCTCCATCTCCGGTCCGACCTGGTAGGTGTAGCCCAGCTTCGCGGCGCGGGCAAGCGCCTGCTTCAGCACATAACGGGGGTCGCCCTCAAAGGGCGTGCCGTCGGGCCGCAGCACGTCGCAAAACATGCGCGCGACGGCATTCTGGCGCGGCCGCCAGGGCAAGATCGAGAAGGTGGTGGGGTCCGGCATCGCCACCATGTCGCTCTCGTCCATGCGGGCGAAGCCCTCGATGGAGGAGCCGTCGAAAGCCATCCCCTGGCTGAGGGCGCCTTCGAGCTCGGCGACGGTTATGGCGAACCCTTTCAAGTTACCCAGGATGTCGGTGAACCACAGCCTGATGAACTTGACGTCGTTTTCCTTGGCCGAGCGGAGCACGTAGTCGCGTGCGTCATCCCGCTGATTCATGAGCCTACCGCGCCTCCAAACCCGCGCCACGGCGAAAACCGCCGCTCCTCCAGGCGACGGGCCAAACAACACCGCACCAGAGCCTCGATCCCGGTGGCTGAAGCCGCATATTAGGGGATTGTGAAAGATTTGTCAAAGTCAATTGGCAAGGCCACGGACTGCCGCAAGGCATCGCGGGTCGCTTGCTAGCGGGCGCCTGCCTTCATCTTGCCTGGCGTCAGGGCCTGCGTGGCACCGTCGGCGTGCTTCAGCAGGTCGATCCAGTCGCGGACGAGGACGTGCTGAATCTCGGGCCGCCGCATCGGCAGCTCTTCGTTCACGCGGTAATAGTTCACCCGGCCGTCGCGCTTGCGTTCGATGTAGCCCGCCTCCTCGAGGTCGGAAATGATACGGTGGACCGAGCGTTCCGTAATACCGAGGGCAAGCGCGATTTCACGCGCGGTGGTGCGCCCCCGCTCCGCAACCAAGGCGAGGACGGAGCCATGATTCGTAACGAACGTCCATTCCGCCAATATGATCCTCCTTTGATTGCTTGACCCACTACGGGTGGTATGTTATTAAATCACCTAGCCTCCAAATTTATGGAGGTGGCGGATCGACGCAGGCCTACCGTACCATTCGCTTCGCTATTCGGCAACTGGATTGGTACGCGGCGTCGCGAGGGGGCGAGTGGCTGCCCTTTAGCCCCGTGATCCGCAAAGGCCGGGCAGGCTTCCAGGGCTCATTCGTGAGTCGCTCGGAGGCAACAATCTTCACCTTCCCAGGAAAGGAGGAGCGGTCTCATGAAGAAGAGCGCTGGCAAGCCCGCCGCCAAGCCCGGCAAGAAGAAGTAAGTTAGCAGCGATCGGTTACCACGGCAACGGGGTCCCGCCAGGGGCCCCGTTCTTCGTCCGTCTCGTATTTCCCCATCCTGCCACGGCGCCCGCGCCGGCCCCGCCCGTCCGCTCTCGCGAACGCGGAAGGGGCGGCCCGCAGGCCGCCCCTTCCATCCCTCGAAAATCGTGGTTGCCGCCCGAGCGCTACGCGCCGCCGTTCGGCTTCAACTGCCCCAGCGCGCTCTGCGCCGCCGCCAGCCGCGCCACCGGCACACGGAACGGCGAGCAGCTCACGTAGTTCAGCCCGAGCTGGTGGCAAAAGGCGATCGTCTTGGGGTCGCCGCCGTGCTCACCACAGATGCCGACCTCCAGGCCGGGGTTCGCCGCGCGGCCCTCTTCCGTCGCCAGCCGCATCAGGCGGCCCACGCCGGCGGTGTCGATGCTGGCGAAGGGGTTCCACGGCAGCACCTCGGCCTCCACGTAATGCCGCAGGAACTTGCCCTCCGCGTCGTCGCGGCTGTAGGCGAAGGTCATCTGCGTCAGATCGTTCGAGCCGAACGAGAAGAACTGCGCCTCCTTCGCCAGCTCGCCCGCCGTCAGGGCGGCGCGCGGCACCTCGATCATCGTGCCGAACTTGTAGGTGAAGCCCGCGCCGCCAAGGGCCTTCGCCGCGACAGCGTCCAGCCGCGGCCGCAGCCACTTCAGCTCGTTCACGTGCGAGACAATGGGAATCATGATCTCCGGGTGAACGACGACGCCCTCCTCGTGCAACTGGCGCGCGGCCGTGATGATGGCCCGCACCTGCATCTCGTAGATCTCCGGCATCGTCAGGCCCACGCGACAGCCGCGGTGGCCCAGCATCGGGTTCGACTCTTCCAGCGCCTCCACCAGCTTCAACTGGCGCTGCGCCTCGGCCAGCGCCGTGTCGCGCTGCTTGCTCGCTCGCTGCCGCTGCAACTCGTCGATCTCACGGATGAAGTTGAGCTTGTTCGGCAGGAACTCGTGCAGCGGCGCGTCCAGCAGGCGGATGATGACCGGCAGCGACTCCATCGCCTTGAGGATGCCGTGGAAGTCCTCGGCCTGGAACTGCTCCAGCCGCTCCAGCGCCGCGTAGTAGTCCTTCACGCTCTGCGATTGCGCCAGGGCGCGCTCGGCGGCGGCCGTCTTCTGCTGCAGCGAGGCCCGCTCCGAGGCGGGCGCCTTCTCGGCACGCAGGCGAAGCGTCTCCACCTCGCGTATAACGCGCGAGGCCTCGGGCCCGGCGCTCAACAGCTTCTGGATGTGCGGCAGACGGTCCTCGGCGAAGAACATATGCTCCGTGCGGCAAAGGCCGATTCCCTCCGAGCCGTTCTGGCGGGCGCGCACCGCGTCCTCCGGCGTGTCGGCGTTTGCCCACACCTGCAGCCGGCGTTGCTCGTCGGCCCAACCCAGCAGCGTGTTCAGCTCGCCCAGGTCGTCAGCCGTCGGCTCGACGGTGCGGACCTCGCCGATGAACACCTCGCCGGTCGCGCCGTCGATGCTGATGACCTCGCCCTCTTTCACCGTCTTGCCGCGCGCGCTGGCCTTGCGCGCCTCCATGTCGACGTGCAGCTCCTCCGTGCCGACTACGCAGGGCTTGCCGAGGCCGCGCGTGACGACCGCCGCATGGCTGGTCATGCCGCCACGGCTGGTGAGCACGCCCGCCGCGCGGATGATGCCGTGCACATCGTCCGGGCTCGTCTCCGCGCGCACCAAGATCACGTTCTTGCCGGCGTTGGCGAGCTCCACTGCCTTGTCCGGGTCCATCGCGGCCACGCCCGACGCCGCGCCCGGCGACCCGCCGACGCCCTTGGCGATGATGCGCCCCTCGTCCGAGGCATTCGCCTTCGCCGCCGGGTCGAAGCGGGGCAGCAGCACCTGCGTCACGTCCGACGGCTGCACGCGGCCCACGGCCTCGTTGACGGTGAGCACGCCCTCGCGCACCAGATCGACGGCGATCTTCACGGCGGCGGGCGCGGTGCGCTTGCCGGTGCGCGTCTGCAAGATGAACAGCTTGCCGCGCTCCACCGTGAACTCAATGTCCTGCACGTCGCGGTAGTGGGCTTCCAGCTTGCGCGCCGTCTCCTCGACCTGCGCGTAGATCTCGGGCATCTCGCGTTTCAGCGAGGCGATGGCGAGCGGCGTGCGCACGCCCGCGACTACGTCCTCGCCCTGGGCGTTCGGCAAGAACTCGCCATACAGCACTTTCTCGCCTGTCGCGGGGCTCCGGGTGAACAGCACGCCCGTGCCGCTGTCCTCGCCCAGGTTGCCGAACACCATCGACATGATGACACAGCCGGTGCCCATGTCGTGCGGAATACCCTGGAACTCGCGATACGTGATGGCGCGCGGATTGTTCCACGACGAAAACACGGCCTCGATCGCCTGCCGCAGCAGCGCCCACGGGTCGTCGAAGATGGGATGCCCCGTCTCGCGCTTCACGACTTCCTTGAACGCGGCGATCAACTCGCGCAGGGCCGCCGGCGGCAGCTGGTAGTCGTGTTGCAGGCCGCGATCGGCCTTGGCCTTCCGCAGCAGCGACTCGAACTTCTCGCGGTCCACCCCCAGCACCACGCCTGAAAACCCTTGGATCAGTCGTCGGTAGGCATCCAGGGCGGGGCGCTCATCGGCCATCAGTCGCGCCAGGCCGTCCACCGTCACGTCGGTCACTCCCATGTTCAAGATCGTGTCCATCATGCCGGGCATGGACACGGCGGCGCCGGAGCGCACGGAGAAGACGAGGGGGTTCCCGGCGTCGCCGAACCGCTTGCCGGTTTCCGCTTCCAGCTTGTGCACGTTATCGACGATCGACTCCCACAGGCCAGGCGGAAATTGCTTGCCGCCCTTCAGATACGCGCGACACGCCTCGGTGGTGATGACGAAGCCGGGGGGCACCGGAATGCCGATTCGGGCCATCTCGCTGGCGTGCGCGCCCTTCGAGCCCAGCAGCTCCACCATCTTGGCGGAGCCCTCCTCCAATCGGTACACCATCTTGCCGCCGATTGTGGTGGCCATGGCTTGGAGCCTCCTACGGGCTGGGTTGTGTCCGCGGCTGCGACGGGTATCCGGCCGCGCCGAACGACGGCCGCTGGTGCCGGCTACCACGCCGATTGTGCCGCAAGCCGAACGAATCGCGCCCAGGGGCGCGATTATAGCATTCCCGGTGGGACTGCTCCCCGAAGGGGTGTCACCAGACTATACCAGGGCTACGTGCTTTTCGTACCCCCATGATTGGTAGTCGTCGCGTATGAACCTCGGTAGTCCTTCGGTAGTAACGCGGCGATGCGTTCCATGATCTCGTTCGTGTACGAATGGAGCACCGCGCGCGGCAGCCGTCCCTCCACGTGCGGCAGCGTGAACGCCTGCCCGAACCGCACCCGCATCCGCGTCAACGGAAACGCGATGCGGATGAACCCCGGCACCCGCTCCGTACCCGTGATGCCGACCGGCACGATGGGCGCGCCCGACTTCAGTGCCAAATAGGCAAGCCCATCGCTCAGCGGCTCGCGCAGGGCGCGCGGGCTCCGCGTGCCCTCTGGAAAGATGAGCAGCGCCTTGTCCTGCCGCAAAGCCTCCAGCGCCCATGCCAGCGCATCGAGGTCCCGTCCGTCGCGGTCCACCGGAAAGGCGTGCAGGTTGCGGAGGAAATAGCGCGGCACGGCCCACGCGAACAAGCCCCGCTTCGCCATGAACCACACCGGACGCGGGCTGGCGTGCACTATCAGCGGCGGGTCGGCGTTCGACTGGTGGTTCGCGGCGAAAATCAGCGGGCCGTGGGGCGGCACGTTCTCGCGGCCCTCCACCTCGATGTGCCCAAAGGTGGGCATCATGAGGCGGGCCAGCCCCTTGCCCACGCGATACCAAAAGTCGACCGCCAACGCTACCACTCCCGGGCAAGCCGCAGAATGCGCTCGACCACCTGCTCGATCGTCAACGGGTCCGTGTCGATGCGGATCGCGTCCTCGGCGGGCCGCAACGGCGACACCTCGCGCTCGCTGTCCAGCTTATCGCGCATCGCCAGGTTCTCGCGCACCGCGTCCAGCGTCTGCCGGCCGCCCTTCGCCATCACCTCGGCGAAGCGGCGCTTCGCCCGCTCCTCCACCGACGCGACGAGAAACACCTTCATGCCCGCCGCGCGCAACACCACCGTCCCAATGTCACGGCCCACCATCACCGTCCGCCCCTCGTCCGCCATGCGCCGCTGCTGCTCCACCATCGCGTCGCGCACGCGTGCCACCTTCGACACGATCGACACCGCGCTCTCCACCTCCGGCGTCCGCAGGTGGTCGGTCACGTCCACGCCGTTCGCCAGCACGCGCTGCGGACCGCCGCGCTCGCGCGCGGAGACGATGTCGATGTGCGTCGCCTCCGCCAGTGCGGCCAGCGCGGCCACGTCATCGTGCGGCACGCCCTTCGAGAGCGCCAGGTGCGTCACCGCGCGGTACATGGCCCCCGTGTCGACGAGGCGGTAACCCAGGCGCTCCGCCAGCGCCAGGCCTACGGTCGTCTTGCCGGAGGCCACCGGCCCATCGATGGCGATGACCGAGGGGATGGACAAGGACGATGCTCCTCGCTCGACCGGGGATGACCGGATTCTAGCCGCGCCGCGCCGCGCTGTCGCCATGGCCCGGCTCGCCCCGGCGCGCCGCGCGGTGCCTGCCTGGGCGCTATGGCCGGCCGTGGACTGCCGGCCGGCCACGCGCGATTGCGTTTTGAACGATGCTTATTTGTTTGACGAAGGTGGGCCACTTCTGCTATATTAACGGAGTCGCCGCAGCACGTCACGGTGCGCTGCAGCAGCATTCGAACCCGCCCACGCCCACGCACTCTCGCCGCCTCGTCCGAGGCTCTCTCCACGCGGGCCTTTGTGGGATACCAAAAGGAGATGGCAAACCGCATGGTGCAACAGCGGCAATCGCAATACACGGCCGATCAAATCCAAGTGCTGGAAGGGCTCGAGGCAGTCCGCCGGCGCCCAGGCATGTACATCGGCAGCACGGACCAGCGTGGCCTCCACCACCTCGTCTACGAGATCGTCGACAACGCGGTGGACGAGGCGATGGCGGGCTTTTGTGACCGCATCCTCATCACCATGCACAAGGATGGTGCCGTCAGCGTCGTCGACAACGGCCGCGGCATCCCGGTCGATCTGCACCCCGCGACGAAGAAGTCCGCGCTCGAAACGGTCATGACGGTGCTTCACGCCGGTGGTAAGTTCGGCGGCGGCGCCTACAAGGTCTCCGGTGGCCTGCACGGCGTCGGCGCGTCCGTCGTCAACGCCTTGTCCGAGTGGCTGCGCGTGGACGTGCGCCGCGACGGCTTCCACTACCGGCAAGAGTTCGCGCGCGGCGTCGCCAAGGCGCCCGTCGCCAAGCTCGGCCCCATGCTGCCGGGCGAGCAGCGCGGCTCCACCGTCACGTTCATGCCCGACACGCAAATGTTCGGGCCGCTTAGCTACGACCACGCCGTGCTGCTCCAGCGCTTCCGCGAGATGGCCTACCTCAACAAGGGCGTGTGGATCACCTTCGCCGTCGAGGCCGACCCCGAGGCGGAGATGACCTTCCACTTCGAGGAGGGCATCGCCAATTTCGTCAAGCACCTCAACGCCGGCAAGGAGGTGCTGCACCCCGATCCCTTCTACACCGACAAAACCATCGACGGCACGCAGATCGAGATCGCGCTGCAATACAACGGCGGCTTCTACGAGTCCACCTTCGCCTTCGCCAACGGCATCAATACGGTCGATGGCGGCACGCACCTGGCGGGCTTCCGCGCCGGCCTCACGCGCGTCATCAACAACTATTCGCGCAAGGCGAAACTAGTCAAGGACGACACCCCCAACCTCACCGGCGACGACGTGCGCGAGGGCCTCACCGCCGTCGTCAGCGTGCGCCTGGCCGAGCCGCAGTTCGAGGGCCAGACGAAGGGTAAGCTCGGCAACGCCGAGACGCGCCCCCAAGTCGAGCAGGTGCTAGTCGAACAGCTGGAATACTGGCTGGAGGAGCACCCGAACGAGGCGCGGCGCATCATCGACAAGTGCGTCACCGCCCAGCGCGCCCGCGAGGCCGCCCGCAAGGCCCGCGACCTCGTCATCCGCAAGAACGCCATGGAGGGCGGCTCTCTCCCCGGCAAGCTGGCCGACTGCTCGGAGCGCTCGCCCGAGCTCTGCGAGATCTACGTCGTCGAGGGCGAGTCCGCCGGCGGCTCCGCCAAGATGGGCCGCGACCGCCGCACCCAGGCCATCCTCCCGCTCAAGGGCAAGATCCTGAACGTGGAGAAGGCCCGCGCCGACCGCATGCTGGCCCACGAGGAAATCCGCGCGCTCATCACCGCCATCGGCGCGGGCCTCGGCGAGGACTTCAACCTCGCGAAGCTCCGCTATCACAAGGTCATCATCATGACCGACGCCGACGTCGACGGCGCGCACATCCGCACGCTGCTGCTCACCTTCTTCTTCCGCAACATGCGGCAGCTCATCGACAACGGCTACCTCTACATCGCCCAGCCCCCGCTGTACCGCGTCGCGCGCGGCCGCAACATCGAATACAAATACCAGGAGCGCGACAAGGACGAATGGCTGGCGACCCAGCTGTTCGGCCGCATGTCCATCCATGGCGAAGGCTCGAAGGACAAGGCCCTGCTCTCCGGTCGCCGCATCCAGGACCTCATTCGCCGCCTGCGGGAGTTTCAGTCCTGGGCCGGCAGCCTGGAGCCGCTGGGCGTGCAGCCCGCGTTGGTCGGCCCGCTGTTCAAGGGCGCCCTGCAAGGCCGCTACCGCCTCGAATACAACGACGACACCGTGCGGGCCCTCGCCGAGTGGCTCCGCGAGGAGGGCTTCACCGTCCTGCCCGACACCGACCCGAAGACGAAGCAGCCGATTCTCCACAAGCTGCGCGTCGAGGGCGCGGGCTCGCTGGACGTGAAGCAGATCATAGAATCGCCCGCGGCGGCGCGCTCGCTGTCCCTGTTTCCGCAGGTCGCCGACTGGGTGAACGGCAAGACGTTCGCGGTGCAGCGCCGCGACAACGTGGTGGCGGAGGGCGTGCAATGGCACGAGCTGGCCGGCGTGCTGGAACGCCACTCCGAACGCGGCGGCGTCTCGCTCCAGCGCTACAAGGGTCTCGGCGAGATGAACCCGGAGCAGCTCTGGGAGACGACGATGAACCCCGCGACTCGCACGCTGCTGCGCGTGGACGTGACCGACGCCGCCGACGCCGACAAGGCGTTCAGCCAGCTCATGGGCGACGAAGTCGGCCCCCGCAAGGAGTGGATCCAGGCCAACGCCGTGAAGGTGAAGAACCTGGACGTGTAGTCCGCGACCTCGCTTTTCGCGCAACGAAGGGGCCTGAAGAACGTCCAGGCCCCTTTCTCGTATCGACTTCCGGTGCGCGTCGCCGCGGCCTGGCGGCGACGGGAACGCTCGGTCATCTTCCAGCCTGCCGCTCCTCCTGCCGCCACCACTCGCTGAACTCGGCCACCGTCTCGAAGCCCCGCTTGCGGTAGAACTCCAGCGGGCCGTCCTCGGCCACCGTCAGCGCGATCGCGTGGGCGCCCGCCGCCCGGCACTCCCTCGCGCAATGCGCCAGCAGCGCCGACGCCACGCCACGGTTGCGGTGCGCGGGCGCCGTGCAGAGCCATTCGATCACGCCGACGCCATTCGCCGCGACCCACGCATTGCAGTAGCCGATTGGCGTGTCGCCCGCGTGCGCGAGCCATGCCCCGCCAGGCGGGCACTTGGCGCGCAGATACCGCCAGAACTGTCCGCCCAATTCCGCGTCGCGCGGCTCCGGCGCCAGCCCATCGTCGGCGGCGACGTCGGCCTCCACGAACGGGCGCATCGCGGCCCAGTCGGCCGGGCTCGCGACGCGGCGCATCCGGGGTCGCGCACCCACCTGCTCCGGCGGCCGTTCGGCGAGCATCAGCGTGGCGCGCGATGCCCTGAACCCCGCGCTTGCCAGCGCCTCGGTGAACGCGCGTGACGTCCGCTTGTCAGTGTCGAAGCGCAGGTGCGGCGCGTGACCGAAAGCCCGGGCGGCCGCCCGCAGCAACCTCGCCGGGTCCGCGTCCGTGGGAATGTCGGTCACGTGGTTGGCATCGTAAACCCGGGGCCAGTCGCGGCCGACGATGAACGTCGCGCCTCCGTCCTCCAGGCGTTCGTTGCCCAACGCCAGCCAATCGCGATAGGCCCGCAGCGCCGCGCTCGCACGGGCGTCCACCGCTAGCCCGCTGGCCGGATGTTGCCCTGCTCGTCGGCCTCGAGGATCGTGTGGAAGACGTAGCCGTCCGCTCGCAGCCTGTCGCTCCCGCCCTGGTGCCGATCGACGATGCTCGCGACGAGCACCACCTTGCAGCCGATTGCCTCCGCCGCGCGGATCGCGTGGTACAGCGACCCGGCGGTCGAGCAGGCGTCATCGACGATGGCGACACGCTGGCCGTCGCCCACCGCATGGCCTTCGATGATCTTGCCGGTGCCGTGCTCCTTGCTCTCCTTCCGCACGATGAACGCCGGCAGCTCGCGCCCGCCGTCCTGGTGGGAACGCATCGCGATCGCCGTCACCATCGGGTCGGCGCCGAGCGTCGGCCCGCCGACCGCCTCGGCCCCCGCCGCGCGGACCGCCGGCAGCAGCGCCTTGGCGACGAGGTCCGCTCCTTTCGGCGAGAGCGTCAGCATGCGTCCGTCGAAGTAGTAGCTGCTCACCTGCCCGGACGAGAGCCGGAACTGCCCGAACAGCAGCGCGCCTTGCGCCTTCGCCGTCTCCAAGATGTCACGGGCGAGCTCGCCGGGAATCGCCGGCAACCGGGTTGTCGTCATATGCGGGGCTCCTCTCCATCAGCGGGTTTCTCAGCCTCTGGCGCGCGTCGGCTGCGTTTGCCGGTAAAGGCCGTGGGCGGCGATGTAATCGGCCACGGCATCGGGCACGAGGTAGCGCACCGGCTCGCCGACGCCGACGCGGCGCCGCAGCTCGGTCCCGCTGATCTCGATGAGCGGCATCCGCAGCGTCATGATGCGTTCCCACGCGTGCGGGTCGATCTTCAGCAACTCCGTCAGGTCGATCTTGCCGTGGCCCGGACGCAGCGCCACCACCAGCAGCGCCAGCTCGAGCACGCGCGCCGGATTGCGCCAGCGGTGCATGGAGTGCAACGTGTCCACGCCCATGATGAACAGGATCTCGCCATCGGCCATCGGCCCGGAGCGCAGCTCCTCCAGCGTGTCCACCGTGTAGGTCTCGCCGGGCCGGTCCAGCTCCAGCGTCGATAGGTGGAACTTCGGATTGCTCTCGATCGCCAGTTCCACCATCGCCCGCCGGTGCTCGCGGTCCGTCAGCGCCTCGCCCTTCTTCATCCACGGCAGGCCGGCGGGCATGAACCAGATCCCATCCAGCCCAAGGCGCCACTGCACCTCCTGCGCCAGAATCAGGTGCCCGGTGTGGATCGGGTCGAACGTGCCGCCCAGCACGCCGCGTCGCATGGCTATGACCACTCCAATTCGATAGGGCCGATGCGGACCGTGTCGCCCCGCTCGACGCCGGCCGACTTCAACGCCCGCAGCACGCCCAAGCGGTCCAGTTCGCGGTGCAGTTGCATCCGCGCCTGCCACAGGTTCAGGTTCGCCACGCCGGTGAGGCGCTCGGCCGGCTTGCAATGCACCACGAACACGTCCTTGTCGCGCGTGATCTCCACCCTTGGCCGGCGGCGCGGCTCCGGGCGCGCCGTCTCGTCGGTGGGTGTCGTCAGCACCGGCTGCGGTGCCGGCTGCTCCACCGGCACCAACGCGGCGATGGCATCCAGCAACGCATCCAGCCCTTCGTGCGTCGCCGCCGAGATCGCCAGCGGCTCGGTCTTCGAGCACCGCTTCAACGCCGCCTGCTGCGCCTTGAAACGCTCCCGCGCCTCTGGAATGTCCATCTTGTTGACGGCCACCACCCGCGGCTTTTCCACCAGACCGCCGGGGTACTCTCCTAGTTCATGCTCGATTCGCTGGTACGCCGCGCCAAGATCCTCCTCGAGACCGTCGATCAGGTGGACGATCGCACGCACGCGTTCGACGTGCCGGAGGAACTCCAGGCCGAGGCCCTTGCCCACGTGCGCGCCCTCGATCAGTCCAGGCACATCCAGCAACACGATGGCACGGTTGTGTCGCTGCGCCACCCCGAGGTTCGGCTCCAGCGTCGTGAACGGGTAATCGGCGATCTTCGGCTGCGCGCGCGTCACCGCCGCCAGCAGCGTCGACTTGCCCGCGTTCGGCGCGCCGACGATTGCCACGTCGGCCAGCAGCTTCACCTCCAGCAGCAACGTCCGCTCCTCGCCTCGCTCGGCCGACTCCGCCAGCATCGGTGTCTGGTTCGTTGGTGTTGCGAAGTGGACGTTCCCAAGGCCCCCCTTCCCACCCCGCGCCGCCACCATGGCCGACCCATCGGCCACCAAGTCCGCCAGCAGTTGCTTGCGGCCTCCGTCCGTGACGTCCCAGACGACCGTGCCAACCGGCACCTCGACGAGACGGTCGTCCGCGCTCTTGCCCGTCATCTCGTTTCGGCGGCCGTCCTCACCATCGTCGGCGACGATCCTCATGATGCGCGTCAGGTGCGCCAGCGTCCGCAGTGAAGCCCTCGCGACGACGATTACGTCGCCGCCATCGCCACCGTCGCCACCGTCCGGGCCGCCATGGGGGCGGAACGCCTCGCGGTGGAGATGCGCGGAACCATCTCCACCTTTGCCGCCGGCGACCGCCAACGTTTTCGTGTCGAGCATTGCCTTCTCGGTTCCCTGTCTCCATCTCTCGTTCGGTAGTCTTCGTGCAGGAAATGAGGCCCTCTAAACAATAACAGACGGGAGGCCATCGTTGAGTTGCTGGTGTTGCTAGGCCACCTGCGAATGGCCGGAGACTGGAATTGCTTGTTGCTGCGCGGTGTTGCTGGCCGTGAGCGTCGCGCGCAGTCCAGCAACCGCGGCTTGTAAGGTGTCGTCGGTCGCGAGGCGTGCTTGCAGCCGCTTGATGCCGGTGACGACCGAAGTGCGGTTGCGGTTGCCGACCAGCCTGGCGATCTCCTCGGCCCGCGCGTTCGTGGTTGCTTGGATGAGATACATCGCGATGAGGCGGGCTTGGTCCGCCGCCTTGGTCCGTGTCCCGTCGGTGATCGTTGCCGCCGGCACCTTGTAGAACCGCGCGACAGTGTCGATGACGCTCGATGGCGTGACTGGCGGCGGGGGTGTTGTCGATGTCCCACTACGGCTGTCGAGCACCTCGTCGGCGAGGGCCATGGTCACCGGACGGTTCGTGAAATGCGCGAGTGCGACAAGCCGGTTGAGCTGCCCTTCGATCTGGCGGATGTTGCTCGCCGGTGCCGACGCCAGTCGCGCGAGGACCTCGTCATCGACCGCGACGGGCGTGTGTCGCGCATGGGTCCGCAGTATCGCCAGCCGCGTCTCGAAGTCGGGCATTCCGATGTCGGCAAGCAGGCCCCACTCGAAGCGCGACCGCAGACGCTCCTCCAGGAGTGCCAATTCCGCCGGCGGTCGGTCGGAGGCGATGACGATTTGGCGGTTAGCGTCATGGAGGGCGTTGAAGGTGTGGAAGAACCCCTCCTGGGTACCCTCCTTGCCGCTGATGAACTGGATGTCATCGACGAGCAGCACGTCGGCGGCCCGGTAGCGGTCGCGGAAGTCGGCCATCCTCCGGTCGCGGATCGCCGTCGTGAACTCATTGGTGAACTGTTCGGTCGTCACGTACTGGCAATGGTGGCCGAGCTCGGCCATGCGGTGGCCGATGGCGTGCAACAGATGCGTCTTGCCGAGGCCCACGCCCCCGTGGATGAAAAGCGGATTGTAGGCCTTCCCTGGCTCCTCACAGACGGCCATCGCGGCGGCGTGCGCCAGCCGGTTGCACCCACCGACGATGAAGCGGTCGAAGGTGTATTTGGCGTTGAGCGTGGAGACGGCCCCCGGCCGGCTGGGAGGCAATGCGGCCGCCGCGCTTGGCGGCGCTGTCGCTTCCCGCTGCGCGGACTCCGCGCCGGCAACGACGTACGTGACCGTCAGCGGACGCTGGGCCACGGCCGACGCGGCGGCATCGATCAGACCTTGCAGGCGCCGCTCCAGCCACTCGGCTGCGAACGTGCTAGGCACGCTCACGGACAGCCGTTGCTCGTCCATCGAGGTGCCGGCCGTGTTGCGAAGCCATGTGTCGAAGCTGGGCCTCGGCACCTGCAACTGAAGACGGCCAAGCGCCGCCTCCCACACGCGATGTGCGGCTTGCTCGAAAGGCATAGGTAACCAATGACCCCTAGACCAGGGCTTTGAACATGCAGTGAGGACTGGAAGCGCACGTCCCGAAAGTGGAACCCTCGTTTCCCCAATGGCACCACCCGGGGAAGGCAACAATAGCACGCGGTGCCGCGCGGCTCGCAAGGCCAGAACCCCACCATTTCGAGTGCCAATACCGCTTGACATCGCCCGCTGCGCCGGAGGCACCCGAAGGCCTCCCTCACACGAGAAAAACGACCCGCCAGCGTCCGTTCGAATGTTGCCGCCACCGGCGCGGCGGCATCGCCGGCCAGGGTATCATCGTCCCATGCAATCGCCACGCACCGTCTTTATGGGCACGCCCGCGTTCTCCCTCCACGTCCTCCAGGCCATCGAGCGCCTGGGTTGGCCCATTGCCAGTGTCTACACCGTGCCCGATAGCCCCGCCGGCCGTGGGCGCGTGCTGCGGCCGACCGCCGTGAAGGCCTACGCCGAGGCGCGCGGCTATCCCGTGCTCACGCCGGAGAGCCTCCGCGCCGCCGAGGAGGTCGACCGGCTGCGGTCGCTCCAACCCGATCTCGTCGTCCTCGCGGCGTACGGCAAGCTGCTGCCGCCCGAATGGCTCGCCACGCCACCGTTAGGGTGCCTCAACGTCCACCCCTCCCTCCTCCCGCGCCACCGTGGCGCCGTGCCCGTTCCCGCGACAATCCTGGCCGGCGACGCGGAAACGGGGGTCTCGCTCATGGTGATGGACGCCGGCATGGACACCGGCCCCGTCGTCGCCCAAGCACGTGTGCCGTTGCGCGGCGACGAGCGCGCGCCGGAGCTGACCGACCGCCTGTTTCGGCTCGGCGCCGACCTGCTGCTGACGCACGGCCCCGCCTACGTCGCCGGCAAGCTGCCGCCGGAGCCGCAACCGAGCGAGGGCGCGACCGTGAGCCGCCGGCTGAAACGCGAGCACGGCGTCATCGACTGGACGAAACCCGCCGTCGTGTTGGAGCGACAGACGCGCGCCTACGACCCGTGGCCGGGCGCCGTCACCAGCTGTCGCGGCAGGAAGCTCGACGTGTTGGAGGCGCGCGTTGAGGCCGAACGAGCCGACGCGCCGCCGGGCACAGTGGTCGCCCTCCGCAAGGATGGCATCGCGGT
The DNA here is from genome assembly GCA_016872415.1 of SAR202 cluster bacterium. Lineage (GTDB taxonomy): Bacteria > Chloroflexota > Dehalococcoidia > Lucifugimonadales > Australimonadaceae > VGZX01. Next base: position 53,222 of record VGZX01000006.1, read on the forward strand.
CGCCACCGGCGATGGCCTGCTCGTGCTGCGCCGCGTCCGCCTGGAAGGCAGGAACCCCGTGGCCGGCGCCGACTTCGCCCGCGGCCAGCGCGACATGGAGGGCGCGGTGCTCGGCGAGGGCTCCGGCAGCAACTAGCCCGCCGACGGGTCCAGCTCGTACCACACCCACTCATCCACCTGCCGGCCCTTGCGTCGTTCATAGAAGCGGTGGGCCGCGGTGTTCCATCGCAATGCGTTCCACTCCAGGCGCGCGCACCCACGCGCTCGTGCCAGGCCAACGCAGAAGTCGAACAGGCGCTCGCCGACTCCGCGCCCGCGATGCCCGTCACGCACGAAAAGGTCCTCGATGTAGAGCTTCGGCCGGGCGGCGAACGTGGAATAGGCCGCGATGAGCGTCACGCAGCCGACTGGCTCGCCATCGGCAAGTGCGAGGTAGGCCTCGAACGGCGGCGCGGCCCGGAGCGCGTCGGCCCGCAGCCGCGCTTGCGCCGCCTCGTCTGGTGGGTCCAGGTGCTCGAACCGCGCCAGCTCGCCGATGAGCGCGACCAGGCTGTCGATGGAGCGCTCGCTCACGGGCTGAATGACGATTTCCACATTGCCTCCCACGACAACAGGATGGCGCGCCATCCGGCACGAACAGCGAGGGCGCCCCAACCGGAGCGCCCTCGTCGACGTTCACATCGCGATCCGTGCCTTGCCGGCGTTACTTCTCGGACTCTTCCTCGCCCTTCGTCTCCGCCGCCGCGGCGGTCTCTTCGCCCTCGGCCGGCTTCGGTGCCGCTTCCTGCGCGCGCTGCTGCACGATGCGGACCACCGGATGACCGGCCTCCGTCACCAGTGTCACGCCGGTCGGCAGCGCCAGGTCGCCGGCATGAATCGTCGCGCCGGCCTCGGTCAAGCCGCGGATCTCCACGACGATCTCATGCGGCAGGTCGGTCGGCAGCGCCGACACCTCGATTTCGTGCAGGTCTTGCAGCACCGCCATGCCCGGCAGGCGCGCGGCCGGCGCCTCGCCGTGCAGGTGCAGGGGCACCGTCACGGTGACCTTCTCCGTGCGCGATATCCGCAGGAAGTCCACGTGCAGCACGCGGCCGCTCACGGGGTGCTTCTGTATCTCGCGCACCATCACGAAGTCCTCGTGACCGCCATTGGTCAACGTCAGCGGGGTGGTATGCCCCACCTTGATGAGGGTAAGCGCGAGCTGGTGCGCGTCCGCCTGGGCGGCCACCGAATCCTGGCCGCGGCCGTAAATGTGCACCGGCGTCTTGCCGGCGCGGCGCAGCGCGCGGTTCTTGCGGCCCAGCGCCGAGCGGCCTTCCAACGAAAGGGTAACTACGTCCGCCACAGTCATCACTCCCCGCGCGGCGCTGAAAGTCTGCGAGCACGCCAACGGCCACGCACGAACCGCCATGATAGCAGACGGCCGGGCGCCGCGCCAAGCGGCGCGGGTGTCGGCCGCGAAAGCCGTGCCGCCCAAAACCATATTGTCAATCGACTAACTTGTCTTTTTGCCGCGCGTTCCGTACCATGGTTGCGATGGGCGCCCTGCCGGCGCCCCGAGAGGCAATCGCATGCGGATCCCGATGAAGGTCGACTATGGCGTGCGCGCGCTGGTGGACCTCGCCCTCAACGGCGAGCAGGCGCCCGTGCGGACGGCGGAGATCGCCACGCGCCAGAGCATCCCCGAGGCCTACCTCGACCAGGTGCTCACCACGCTCAACAAGTTCGGCTACATTCGCAGCCGGCGAGGCCCGCAAGGCGGGCACGTGCTCGCCCGGTCCGCTGCCGACATTCGCCTCAGCGACGTGGTCGAGACGCTCGAAGGCCGCACCTCGCCGCTGGACTGTATGGACGACCCGACGGAATGCGCGCTGGCTGGCTCTTGCGCCCAGCGCGGCATCTGGCGGGACGTGGAGGAGGCGATGCACGTGGTGCTCCGCACCACCACCATCGCCGACTTGGCGAGCAAGCAGCGGCGCATGGCTGCCCAACCGACCGCGGTGCACACCTAAACCAATCGCACTTTCGCGACGGAGGCTCCTCAGGTACCATAAACCTCCGTGCCGCCGCGCGGGGCCATGACAACGGCCATCGTGGTAGGCCCGGAGGTCTCTTGCCGCAGGCCGTGGCACCGCGATGGCGGACGCTCGCCACGCGGCCAAACCGCAGACGCTAGAAAGGGTGAAACGATGTCCACCACACCGATGCTGACCCCGGAACAGGTGAAGCGGTACAGCCGCCACATCATCATGCCGCAAATCGGCAGCCGCGGGCAGCGCAAGCTCATGGACTCGAAGGTGCTCATCATCGGCGCCGGCGGCCTCGGCGGGCCCGTCGCGCTATACCTCGCGCTCGCCGGCGTCGGCACGCTCGGCATCGTCGACTTCGACACCGTCGACCTCAGCAACCTGCAACGCCAGGTGCTCCACAACTCCGAGACCGTCGGCTGGCCCAAGGTCAAGTCCGCCGAGGCCACCCTCAAGCGCTACAACCGCGACGTGAAGGTCGTCGCCCATGAGTTCCCCATCACCTCCGAGAACGCGATGGATCTAATCAAGGGCTACGACATCGTCGTGAACGGCGCCGACAACTTCGCGACGCGCTATCTCGTGAACGACGCGGCCTACCTCTCCGGCAAGCCGCTGGTGGATGGCAGCATCCTCATTTTCGACGGCCAGCTCACCACCTACATCCCCGGCAAGGGCTGCTACCGCTGCCTCTTTCCCGAGCCGCCGCCACCCGGCATGGTGCCGAACTGCGCCGAGGCCGGCGTGCTGGGCGCCCTCACCGGCGTGATGGGCAGCCTGCAGGCCACCGAGGTCGTCAAGGTCATCCTCGGCATCGGCGAGCCGCTTGTCGGCCGCCTGCTGCTGGTCGATGCCCTGGCGATGGAGTTCCGCGTGGTGAAGACCCGCCGGAACCCCAACTGCCCGTTGTGCGGCGATCACCCCACCGTGAAGGAGCTGATCGACTACGAAGTGTTCTGCGGCCTCGTGCCCGCCCCGAACGGCGAAAGCATGGTCGCTGCACACTAAGGAAGCGTTCACGAACGGGACTAGGTAGGGGCGATGACACATCGCCCCTACCCGCTTCGCGCGAAGGGCCCGTCCACCATATGCGCTACAACAACATCGTCGACGCCATCGGCAACACCCCGCTCGTGGAGCTGCCCAACTTCAGCCCCAAGCGCGGCGTCCGCATCTACGCCAAGCTCGAAGGCCATAACCCCACCGGCTCCGTGAAGGACCGCATCGCGCGGGCCATGGCGCAACGCGCCGTGGCCGATGGCCTGCTGCGTCATGATCGCGTGGTGCTGGAGCCCACCTCCGGCAACACCGGCATATCGCTGGCGATGGTGCTGCGTCGCCTCGGCTACCAGTTCACCGCCGTCATGCCCGAGAATGTCAGCCCCGAGCGCGCCGAGCTGCTGCGGGCCTATGGCGCCAGCATCGTCTTCTCGCCCGGCGAGAAGGGCACGAACGGCGCCATCGAGGTCGCCCAGACCCTCGCCGCGCAAGACGACAAATATGTCATGCTGTATCAGTACGGCAACCCCGCCAACCCCGGCGCCCACTACGAAACCACCGGCCCGGAGATCATCCGCGACCTGCCCGAGGTCACCCACTTCGTCGCGGGACTGGGCACCGGTGGCACGCTCATGGGCACCGGCCGACGCCTCAAGGAATACGACCGCCGCATCAAGGTGATCGCCGCGGCTCCCGAGCCGGACGACCGCATCCAGGGCCTCCGCAGCCTTGAGGAAGGCTTCATTCCGCCGATCCTCGATTTGACTCTCCTCGACGCTCGCATCATGATCAGCAGTTCCGATAGCTTCCGCATGACCGCCGCGCTGATCAAGAAGGAAGGCGTGTTCGCGGGCGTGTCGTCGGGCGCGGTGCTCGCCGCCGCCGTCCGCGTCGCGCAGCGGGTGGACGAGGCGAACATCGTCTGCCTCTTCGCCGACGGCGGCTGGAAGTATCTGAGCACCGGCCTCTGGTCGCGCGACTACGGCGAGATCGAGGGCTCGGTGGAGGGCAAGCTCTGGTGGTAGAACGCGGTCAACCGGCGCGGCAGGGGGGTCATCCCACGAACGGCCCCGCCTCGGCGTCGCCGCTCGGCCGCGTCGACAACCCCGTGCCTTACGGCGTGTGCATTGTCTGCCCGCCCTCCGGCCCCGGCGGCGACCTTCTGAAGTGCCTGGCGCTGGACCGCATCTCCTATTCGCTCTCCAACGACGGCACCGCCGCGGAGCTGCCGGGCGGCGTGAAGCCCGACGTGCTCCTAGTCGACCTCACCGAGGCCGACCGGCCCACCGCCGACCTGATGCTGCGCCGCAGCGCGGGCCAGGGCATGCCCGTCATCGCGGCCCTTGCCGCCGAGCACCTACAGTCCCCCGACCTGAAGCTCATGACCAGCGACTTCATCGTCGCCCCGTGGCACCGCGGCGAGCTGTCGTGGCGCATCCGGCGCCAGGTCACCGCCGTCGCCCCGCCCGACGCGCCCGGCATCATCGGCGTCGGCGACCTGACCATCGACACGAACCGCTACGACGTCTACCTCGCCGGCAAGACGGTCGTGCTCACATTCAAGGAATACCAGCTGCTCAAACTGCTGGCCTCCAACCCTGGCCGCGCCTTCACCCGGGAAACGCTGTTGGAGCAGGTGTGGGGCTACGAATACTTCGGCGGCACGCGCACCGTCGACGTCCACATCCGCCGCCTGCGTAGCAAGATCGAGGACGCCACCCATACCTTCGTCGATACCGTCTGGAACGTCGGCTACCGCTTCCGGGGCTAACCGCAAGCTCCGGATAGAACCCGCGCCGTCCGTCGCGCACACTCCCCGCACCAAACTGGATGGAGGGCCAACCATGTCATCAGTCTCAAACGCTGCCGACCCCGCCACTCTCAACGGCGATCAGCTGCGGTGGGCGCTCGCCTGGGCCTCGGTGCCCGGCAAGCATGGCGCCGAGGCCCTGCCATTGCTGCCCTGGCTCACCGTTCCATGTCCGCAGTTGGGGCGTTTCATTTGGGTCGACGACCGCAGCCAGCCGCACGGCGCCAAGTGCCCGACGTGCCACGGTCGCGACCGCATCCCCATGTCCACCGAGCAGCACACCGCCTACACCCGCTTCGGCCTCGTCAAGAGCGGGTTCCGCTGGACCATGCGCGCGGACGACGACCGGTCCGTGGCGACGCGCTTCGAGCTGAAGGCCAACCCTGCCATCGCCGGCGAGGCGACGGAGGGCGATGGGTTCACCTCGACCCTGCGCGCCGCCTACCGCGCCGTGCTGGCGGCGGGCTGGCAGCCGGGGCCATTGCCGCCAGGCATGTGACGATAGCCGGTTGTCGGCGGCGCCGCCCTCGCCGTAAACTGCTCCCAGCGAGGAGGACCGCCACATGCCGATCTACGAATACGCCTGTCCCACCTGCAAGACCAAGTTCGAGAAGCTCCGCGCCATGGAGCACGGCGCCACCGCCGATTGCCCCCGGTGCGGCCAACATGCCTCGCGCGTGCTCTCGGTCATGGCGCCCGCGCGCGTCGGCGGCTCCACGTCGCCCGCCAGCACGAGCATGCCGTCCGGCGGCTGCTGCGGCGGCGCCTGTGGCTGCCACTAACTTGCGATAGCCGGCAATTGACGAAGGGCTTCGTTGCGTGACGGAGCCCTTCGTCGTGAGCGGGCCTCCGCGCCCGCGACGACCCAGCGGCGGAGGCCCTTGTCGATGTCACTGTGGGAAGCCATCTTGCTCGGCCTCATCCATGGGCTCACCGAGTTCATACCGATCAGCAGCACCGGCCAAGTCACCATCGCCGGGCAGCTGCTCGACCTAATCGACCCCGACCGCCCGGAACAGTGGACGGCCTTCCTCGCCATGCTCCAACTCGGCACGCTGGCCGCCTTGCTCGCCTATTTCGCCGGCGACATCGTCCGCATCGTCCGAGGGTTCGCGCTCGTCAACCTGGCCGCCCTCACCCGCCGCGCGCCCTCCGACGACAACCGCCGGAACGCGCGCCTCGGTTGGCTGGTGTTGGCCGGCACCGTGCCCATCGGCGTGGTCGGCCTGTTGTTCCGAGACGTCATCGAAGGCGACCTCACGAAAAACCTATGGACGATCGCGGCGGCGCTCGTCGGCCTCGCACTCTTGCTGTTCCTCGCCGAGCGCGTCGGCACCAGGAAGCGCGGCATGGCGCAATTGCGATGGCTCGATGCCGTCGTCGTCGGCATCGCCCAGGTCGCGTCGCTCATACCGGGCTCGTCCCGATCGGGCACCACCATCACGGGAGGGTTGTTCTCCGGACTCCAGCGCGAAACGGCCGCCCGCTTCTCGTTCCTGCTCGCCATCCCCGCCATCGGCGCCAGCGGCATCCTCCAGCTGCCGGAGGCCCTCCGCGCCAACATGCCGCCGGTCACCCTCGGCATCGCGACGCTCGTCGCCGCGGCCTCCGGCTACCTCTCGATCGCGTTCCTGCTGCGCTACCTCCAACGCCACTCGACCTATCTATTCATCGTCTACCGCATCGCGTTGGGGGTGCTCATCGTCGCGCTCATCGTCACCGGAGCCGTGGACGCATCTTAGCCGTCGCTCCGGATGCCAGCGCGACGCCATCGCCCACCGCTGCCGAGGCGCCTCGTGGGGTTGTCCGCCACGATGCAATTCGCCGGAATCGACTTCGTGACCGCTTCGTGATTGCGCTCCCCATGCCGGGCGCGATCGTCACGTGGCGCCGCCCCGGACGCCATGCGTATCGCGCGGGCCTCGCCCGCTTCAGCCCCGCGTTTCGCTTCGCCCGGCCCTCCCCGGCTATCGGCGGTCCGCTTGGCGGGACGCCGCCGCCCGGATGGGGGTTGCGAACCGGCGCCCCAGCCACCGGCCGGCCACCAGGGACACGGCCGACCCCAGCAGCGTCATCCCGGCGATGGCGATGGTGATGTCTTGCCAGAAGCCGAACGGAAACACCCGCACGAGGTAGCTGGTGCGCGGGTCGAACGTCCAGTTGCCCTGCGGGAACGCGATCCGGTGGAACAACGTGAACAGTGGGTCGAAGGCCACGAGGCTGACGAGCCCGATGCCGGCGACGAGGCCGACGGTGAGCAGGGCGCCGCGCCGCAGCCATGCCGCGACGTGGGGCAAGGCGCCGCGCCGCAGCCGGTGGACCAGCACCAGCCCGGTAATGGCGAGGAACCCGGCGGCGAGCAGTTGTGTCGCGAAGGCGCGACGCATCAGCACCTTCACGTGCCGCATGTGCGACACCTCGTCCGCCCTGAACAGCTCGGTGTTCACCCCGCGCACGGGCGCCACCACGCGCAATGACTCTTGCCCGCTGTTGAAGTAGTCCCGCACCTGCGCGGCCACGGAGCGCAGTCCGGCCTCGTCGATGCCCGTCGACGCGGCCACGCCATGGCGCTCGAACAGCCACATGTAAAGCGACGCGCTGTTCGCGGCCACGCGCACGCTCGTCGTCACCAGCAACAGCATGAGCGCGACGGGAGCCAGATAGCCGAGGACGGTCGTGGCGCGGGTCACGGGGGGTGCGTCTCCATGATTCGTTCCGCCATTCCAGGCCTATACTAGCCTCAAACGAGGTTGGGGGCACACGGTGACAATTAATCCGCGATCGGATGACGCCGTCGGATTCACGGAGCTGCTCGCGGTCATGCGCCGCCTGCGCGACCCGGATAAGGGCTGTCCTTGGGACTTGGAGCAGACCCACGCATCGCTGCGATACACGCTCCTTGAGGAAACCTACGAGACGCTGGAGGCCATCGATTCCGGCGTACCTGCACGCCAGGTGGAAGAGCTGGGCGACCTGCTGCTCCAGGTGATCTTCCACGCTCAGATCGGCGCCGACGAGGGGCAATACACCATCGACGACGTGGTGCGGCACCTCATCGACAAGCTCGTGCGGCGGCACCCGCACATCTTCGGCGCCTCCGCCGCCAAGACCGCCACCGAGGTCATCGGCCAGTGGGAGCGTATCAAGGCGCAGGAGCGCAAGGCGAAGGGCGAAAGCGAACGCTCGATGCTCGACGGCGTCCCGAAGGCGATGCCGTCGCTCGCCTACGCCCAGGCGGTGCAAGCCCGCGCGGCGCGCGCCGGCTTCGATTGGGACGACGGCCGCGGCGCCATAGACGCCCTCGCCGAGGAGGTGGCCGAGCTCCGCGCCGAAAGCGACCCGCGGCGTCGCGAGGAGGAGCTGGGCGACGTGCTGTTCGGCCTGGTGGCCGTCGCGCGCCGCATGGGCATCGAGGCCGAGGACGCCCTTCGAGGCGCCAACGCCCGCTTCCACCTCCGCTTCTCGCGCATGGAGGCGACGCTGCGCGAGCGCGGCGAGACGCTGGCCGCCTTGCCCGAGCCCGAGCGGCTGCGGCGGTGGGAGCGGGCGAAAGAGCCTCCCCCATCGGCGAATCCTGGTTGACCCACCGTTCGTTTGATACAAAATGACGGGTCGTTTTGCGCGCGGCGGGTCATGCCGCTAACATGGCTCGCCGGACTACGCCGGTTTCCCGATATGCATTAACGTAACGTAGTGAGGTGCTACTTGGTCATGGCGCGACGTGCTCGCCCGCTGCTCATCGGTCTGCTGGTTCTGCTATCCCTCCTTGGGGGCGCGGGCGCGGCGTTCGCGCAACGGGCCTCGTCCGACGTCCGCATCGTCCTGCCCATCCGCGCCATCGAGCTCGACGTCGCCAAGGCCGACCTCGCGCTGCAAGTGGTCAACACCACGCCCGAACGGCGCACCGTGTCGTTCGAGTTCACCAACGTCCCCCAAGGCTGGGACGTCGCCGTCTGGAACAACATCTTCGACTTCCGCCTCAAGCAGATCGCCATCGAACCCGCCACCACCGCCGGTCCCACCGGCCAAGACGTGCGGCTCCGCATCCAGCCGCCGGGCGGTGTGCGACCCGGCACCTACATCTTCCACATGGCCGTCAAATCGCCCGACGGCGCCGTCACCTACGACGCGTTCCCGCTCACCATCACCGTCAAGGCGCCGCCCGAGGTGCAAGACCTGGGCGTGACCGTGGCCGCGCAGTTCCCCGTGCTCAGCGGCCCCCCCACCAGCCAGTTCGAGTTCGAAATCGCCATCCGCAACCAGACCGGCGCCGCGCAGTCGTTCGACCTCTCCGCCGAGGTCCCGCAGACGTGGCAGGTGCAGTTCAAGCCCTCGTTCGAAGAGAAGATCATCAACACCACCAGCGTCCTGAAGGACGCCACCCAGCGCGTCGTCGTGCGCGTCACGCCCAACCAGCGCGCCAGCGCCGGCACCTACCAGATCCCCGTCACCGTGAACAACCCGGCGAATGAAGCCCACCGGCAGGTCATCAACCTCACTGTCAACGTCACCGGCCAAGGCCAGCTCACCACCACCACGCCCACCGGCCAGCTGAACATGGAATCGACCGCCGGCAAGGGCACCTCCGGCACCTTCCGCCTCATCAACTTCGGCACCGCCGACCTCACCGGCATTGCCCTCGCCGCCGACGCGCCCACCGACTGGAAGGTGCAATATCAGATCGACCGCGTCGACCTGCCGCAGAACCAGCAGGTCGACATTCCCGTGACGATCACGCCGCCCGAGAACGCCATCCCCGGCGACTACATCGTGACGCTCCGGGCCAGCCACCCCGACACCACCGGCTCCATCGACATGCGCGTGACCGTCGCGCAGTCCACGATCTGGGGCTGGCTGGGCATCGTGCTCGTCATCGTGGTGCTCGGCAGCATCGGAGCCCTCTTCCTGAGGCTGGGCCGGCGATGAGCGCTCCCCTGATCGAGGCCCACGGCCTCTCCAAACGCTACGGCGCGTTCACGGCCGTCGACCACATCGACATGCGCCTCGATGAGGGCGAGGTGTTCGGCTTCCTCGGCCCGAACGGCTCCGGCAAGAGCACGACCATCCTCATGCTGCTGGGCCTCACGGAGCCGTCCGAGGGTGACGTCACCGTCCTCGGCCACAACCCCACGCGCGACCCCATGGCCGTGAAGCGGCAGGTCGGCTATCTGCCCGAGACGGTCGGCTTCTATCCCGACCTCACCGGCAAGCAAAACCTGGAATACACCGCCGCGCTCAACCGCATCCCTCGCGCCGACGCCGACCGCCGCATCAAGGAGCTGCTGGAGATGGTGGAGCTCGGTCACGCCATCGACCAGCCCGTCGGCCAGTATTCCCGCGGCATGCGCCAACGGCTCGGCTTCGCCGACGTGTTGCTCAAGCAGCCGAAGCTCGTCATCCTCGACGATCCCACGCTCGGCCTCGACCCCACCGGCATCCAGTGGCTGCTGGGGCTGATCGAGGAGATGAGCAAGAACCAAGCCATCACCATCCTCCTCTCCTCCCACGCGCTGCAGGAGGTGCAGCGCGTCTGCGACCGCGTCGCCATCATGTCGCACGGCAAAATCGTGCTCCAAGGCACGGTCACCAGTCTCACCGCCGGCGACGGCACCACCGGCTACCACATCGCGGTCGAGGTGCGGAGCGCGAAGCCGGGCCTCGTCGAGGCGGCCCGCGAGTTGCCTGGCGTCACCTCGGCGGACCTATCCGGCAACCTCCTCACCGTGCATGCCGAGCGCGACGTGCGCCCCCAGCTCATCTCCTCGCTCATCGCCAACGGCGGCGAGCTGCTGGAAGTCCGCGCGCGCAACCGCTCGCTGGAAGACATCTACCTCCGGTACTTCCAAGAAGGAGCGCTGGCATGAACGCCATCTACTGGAAAGAGCTGGCCGACCACTTCGGCCGCCGCCGCTTCCTGCTGCTGCTCGGCCTCGTCGCCATCGGCACCCTGTGGGGCGTCTATGTCACGACCCAGGCCGTGCAAGGCGGCACCGGCAGCCTCGACCAGTTCCTGTTCCTCGACATCTTCACCAGCGGCAGCGGCGTCCTGCCCTCGTTGCTCTTCTTCATCTCGTTCTTCGGCCCGCTCATCGGCATCGCCCTCGGGTTCGACGCCGTCAACAGCGAGCGCACCCACGGCACGCTGTCGCGCATCTTGGCGCAGCCCGTCTACCGCGACGCCGTCATCAACGGTAAGTTTCTCGCCGGCGTCACCGCCCTCGCCGTCGTCATCGTCAGCATGGAGCTCGCCATCATCGGCCTGGGCATGTTCATCCTCGGCTTCGCGCCGCGCGGCGAGGAGATCGTGCGGATCGTCGGCTTCACGCTCGTCTCCATCGCCTACCTCGCCTTCTGGCTCGCCCTCGCCACCACGGCGTCCGTCTTCCTTCGCAACACCGTCGCCTCCGCGCTGGTCACGCTTGGCATTTGGCTCTTCTCCGGCTTCATCATCCTGTTGCTCGCCAACGTCGCGGCCGATTACTTCGCGCCCCTCTCATCCAACGCCGCCGACGCCGCCCGCAACTTCTCGATCCAAACGTGGATCTCGCGCGTATCGCCCGGCTTCCTGTTCCAAGAGGCCACCCAGACCCTGCTCGATCCCCTCACCAGCAGGTCGCAGCAGCCGCTCGACCTCATCTTCAGCCTCAGCCCCGAGCGGCTGGAGGGCCTGCTGTTGACGCCCATCTCCGCGGCCGAGAGCCTCAAGCTGGTGTGGCCGCACATCGTGGCGCTCATTACCGGCGTCGCCATACTCTTCACGGGCGCCTACGCGAAGTTCATGCGCGAGGAGATCCGCTCGTAGCCAGCATCGAAGGGCACGAAAACATGGCGCCGCTGTGACCCATGCCCTCGCTAACGCACGCCCGGCCCAACCCGCCGCCTCCTGGCGGGCGGTGGCACTGGCGGCGCTCGCCCTGGCGGCGGTACTGCTCCCCGGCGCCGCCGGCCTGCTCGACCCGGCCATCGTCGGTCGCCTCCCCTACCACGAGCACGCATACCTCACCTCGGATGGCTGGGCGCAGGACCACGGCGCCCACGGTCACGCGCACCGCTCGCCCAACCGCGCCGAGGCGCCGCCAACGCGCGACGCCGACGTGCTCTACCTGATGCCGGCCGCCTCCCTCGCGTTCGTCACGGCGCACCTGTCGTTCCAGCACGGCGAGCTGCCGCTTCCGTTCCCCACGCTGCAGCCCATCCCGCCTTGGCTGCTGGCGCCGTACGAGGCGCCGGCGCTGGCCGGTCTTGCAACGCCAGTGACGGTGCCGCCGCCTCGTTGACGCTCCTTGCCGCCGGCGCGGAACGCCGTCCCCTTGGGGCGCGGCCTCGTCCGTTATCCAACGAAGCAAACGAGGAGTGATCATGTTCAACTTCGCATTCGCGATGCGCATGGCCGCGGCATTCGCCGTCGTCGCCGTGCTTGGCACGTCCACCGTCGCGCTCGCCCACGAACGGCGCGCCATCGGCCCCTATCAGGTCGTCGTCGGCTGGACCGGCGAGCCCGCCTACGAGGGCCACCGGAACGGAGTCGACTTCCGTGTCACCGAGGCCGCGACCACGAATCCGGTCATGGGCGCCGAGCGCACGGTGCAGGTCGAGGTGACCCACCTGCCGACGAGCACGACCAAGACCTTCCCGTTGCGGACTATCTTCGGCTCGCCCGGCCGCTATACCGTGGACATCTTGCCGACGGCTCCCGGCGCCTACCGGTTCCGGTTCTTCGGCGAAATCGGCGGCACGGCCATCGACGAGACGTTCGTGTCGGAGGGCGCCGGTGGCGACTTCGGCGATATCGAGCCCGCCATCGGCATGCACTTCCCCGTCGTCTTGCCCGAGTTGCGCGAGGTGGCCGCGGCCACCCAGGGCGTGACGGGCGACGTGCGGGCCGCGCAGGCCGCCGCCGCCGAGGCGAGGGACTCCGCCGGCACGACCCGCACCCTGGCCGTCGTCGGGCTCGTCGCGGGCATCGGCGGCATCGTGGCCGGCGCCGGTGGCATGGCGTTGGCGATGCGGAAGCGTTAGGAGTTCGCGAGGGGGCGGGGGAGACCCGCCCCCTCTGGTGGAGACATGCACCGAAGCCTCGTTCGCATCGCCGCGCTCATCCTGGCGCTTATCGCCGTCGCCGCCTTGGCCCGGCCATCCCCGGCCGTTGCCCATGCCGCGTTCGTCCAGTCCGACCCCGCGCCCGACGCGGTCGTCCAGGCCGCCCCGGAGCGCGTCACCGTCTGGTTCACCGAGCCCCTGAGCCCTCGGCTGAGCGGCATGAGCGTCATCGACACCGATGGCGCCAGCGTCGTCGCCGGCGCCGCCGAGGTCGACGGAGCCGATCCCACGCGGCTCTCGGTGCCGCTGCGTCGCGACCTGCACGGCACCTACACCGTGTCGTGGAGCAACGTGTCCACGGTCGACGGCCATGCGCTGCGTGGCAGCTTCTCGTTCCACGTCGGCGCGCCGACGGCCCAGGGCGGGACCACCGCCGAGATACCCCTGTTGCAATCGCCGTCGGAGCCGGCCATACGCTGGCTCGTGCTGCTCGCCATGCTCGCGATGGTCGGCGGCGTCGCATTCGACCTGCTGGTGCTCATGCCCGCGCTGCGCTCCTCCCCGGGCGAGGCGCCGGCGCGCGACCTGTACGAGCGCCTCCACGCCCGCGCGCGGCGCGCCGTGCTCGTCGCGGCCCTCCTGTTCGCCGTCGCCAGCCTCGCGCACCTCGTCACCCAGGCGGCCTCCTCGGGCGCGGCCCCGTGGGAGATGCTCTCGCTCACCTGGGGCCGTCTCTGGACCGGGCGCCTCGCGTTCGGCGCACTGCTCGCCGTCGTCGTCTGGTGGTTGCCCCGGCTGGAGCCAGCCGCGCGGCCGGCCCTCCATGCCGTCGCCTTGGTGCCGGGTGGCGCCATACTCGCCGCCCAAAGCCTCGTCAGCCACGGTGCCGCCACGGCCGGCATCGAATGGCCCGCCGTCGCGAACGACCTGCTTCACCTGACGGCCACGGCCTTCTGGGCCGGCGGGCTCATCCACCTCGCGCTCGCGGCCCCGCTGCTCATCGCAGCGCGCCCTCTGGAGCGTGGGGCGCTGCTGTCGCGCGTCGTCGCGCGCTTCTCGCCCGTGGCCCTGTTGTCCGCCGGCGTGCTCGTCGTCACCGGCATCTACTCCGCCTACGCGCAGGTGACGGCGCTCCGGGGCATCGCCACGCCCTACGGCGCCGCGCTGCTCGTCAAGGGCGGCCTCGTCGCGGGCTTGCTGGCGCTCGCGGCCGTGAACCTCCTCGTCGTCGCGCGCCGCCTGCTTCGCGACCAACGCGCCGCCGGCTGGCTGCGCCGCGTCGTGCTGGCGGAGGCGGGCATCGCCGTGGTCGTCGTGCTCGTCACGGGCGTGCTCACCAGCCTGGAGCCTGCCCGGCAAACGGCGTCGCGGCAGGCGGCCGGCGAGCTGAAGACGCAGACGACGGTGGTGGACGGCGTGCGCGTCGGCCTCACCGCCGACCCATCGGCGCTCGGCACCAACACACTCGTCATCCGCATGGAGGATCCACTCGGTCAGCCGATCACGAACGCGACCCTGGTCGTCGTCAAGACCACCTACTACCGGCGCGACCTCGGCAGCAACAGCTTCGTGGCCCTGCCGCGCGACGACGGCGCCTACGTGGTGAACGGCGCGCTGCTCACGGTCGCCGGCCCCTACCTCGTCGAGATCGCCGTCACCCGCCCCGACGGCTTCGACCTGCGTCCCGGCGCCTTCTTGATCCAGGCCGCGGGAACGGCGGCCGCCGGTAGTGCCCTCATCGCGCCCGACGCGACCGTCGGCCTGTTGCTCTTCGCCGGCGAGCTGGTCATCCTGGGGCTGTTCTTCGCCGCGGTCGCCGTCGCCGGCCGCAAACGGTGGGCGCCCATGCCCGGCGCGGTGCCGAGGTTTGCAGGCGCGATGCTGTTCGTCGGCGTGGTTCTCGTCGCGCAGCACCTCGCCGGCCTTGCCCAGTCCCGCTTGCCGACCGAGAACCCGTTCACGCCCACGCCCGCGGTGCTGGCCGAAGGGCAGCGGCTCTACGAGATGAACTGCCTCGCCTGCCATGGCGCCGAAGGCCGCGGCGACGGACCCGGCGGCGCCGAGATGGTGCCGCCCCCGGCCGACCTTACTTACCACGCCGGCCTGCACCCCGACTCCGACTTATTCCGTTTCGTGCACGATGGCTTCGGCATCGGCATGCCCGCCTGGGGCGACCGGCTGACCGACGAGGAGATTTGGTACATCGTCACCTACGTTGAGCAGCTCACGGCTCTCGCCGCGCGAGATGGGGCACCGCCCACGGCCGC
>VGZX01000007.1 GCA_016872415.1 SAR202 cluster bacterium
TCTTCGGCGACGATCAGTACGAGAACTTCAAGGAAGACATCATTCCTCCCTTCAACGTCTACTGCCAGGATGAGATCGAGGGGCGGCCATTCCGAGGCGCCACGAATCTCTGGAGCGTGAACCCCGAGGAGCCGATCAAGTGGCCGGGCGCCGGGCGGATCGCACGGGAGATCGCGAACGAGCTGATCGAGCGGGACTTCCCCATCGCCTACTCCTACAAGCAGCTCCACGCGCCACGCGGCCTCACGCACGCCTTCGCCAACGGGCTCGTGTACCTCGACTTCGACCACGACAACCCGTGGACGTATCCCATCATCCCCATCGCCGTGAACTGCTACGGCAAGGCCGTCATCTCCAACCGCGGTGGCAGCGCGCAGCTGCAGGACACGCGGCCCGACTCGGAGAAGGATGCCTACCTCGACCGCTTCGGCCCCGAAGGCCCCACGGCGCGCAGCTGCTTCCGCCTCGGCCAGCTGATCCGCGAGATCACCGACCAGCGGCCGGAGCGCTTCGCCATCATCGCCTCCTCTGGCTGGTCGCACGCCTTCCTCACCGGCAAGCACCATTGGCTCTGGCCCGACCGCGATGCCGACCGCCGCCTGTTCGAGCAGCTGAAGATCGGCGAGCAGCGCCAGTGGGCGAACCTGAGCAACGCGGAGATATTCGACCAGGGCGACCAGGAGTTCAAGAACTGGATCTGCCTTGCCGGCGCCGTGGCCGACCGCAAGCCGGAGATCGTCGACTACCTCGAGACCTGGATCTTCAACTCGCAGAAGTGCTTCGCCCTCTTCCCCTCAACGAAGGAAGGCGTCGCGGCCGGCTAACGGCCAGGCCCAATCGACAACCCACGGCTCGTGCTCGGCGGCGCGAGCATACCTCCCTCACCAGGACTTCAGCTCAAGCCACTGAACACCGGCTTCACCTCCGCATGGCCGATGCGCGTCACCGGCGCGAGCAGCTTTTCCAGCTGGTACACCGTCTCCGCCTCGGCCACCATGAACACCGTGTGCGCCGGGGAATCCACCCAGATGCCCACCCAGCGCACGCCAAGGCCCTTGGCCGATTCGATCATCTCGCCATAGCTGGCCCGCATCAGCTCCGGGTTGCGCGCCGGGCATTGATCGATGGTGTGGACGTGCGTGATATGAAAGAGCAAGGTCTGCCTCCTGCCGAGCGAATTCGAGAAGCGCACCATACCCCAAGCGCCCGCCCTCGTCCTCCCGGAACTTGCTGGCCGCGGCGGGCGACATACCGATTCGAAGCCGACTTCGGCACCCAGCCGCAAGCCGGTGGGCCGGCGGCGCGCCGAGCGGCTCAAGGCCCCGCTGGACCTGCTGGCGACGTCGTCGCTGGTCATCCCAGCCGTCCTCGCCGGCCTTGCCTACCTGCTCCTCTACCTCGCGCTCAATGGACTGCCGCTCTACGGAACGCTGCTGGGGGTGACGTTGGCGTTCACCTACCGCGTCGCCATTCCCTATCGCCTCGCCAACGCGGCGCTCCTCCAGATCGGACGGGACATGGAGGGGGCCTCGGCGACGAGCGGCGCATCGCCGACCACCACCATGCTGCGCGTGACGGCGCCCATGATGGCACCGGCGGCGCTCGTCGCGTGGAGCGTCTTCTTTTTCCTGGCGGTGCGCGAGACGTCGCTCATGCGCATTCTCGGGTTCAACGGTCCCACGCTCGCCTCGTTCGACCGAAACGCGCCCACGGCCGTGCTCTCCATCCTCCTCGTGCTCGGCATCATCGCCCTGCTGCGTGGAGCGGCACTCCGCCTCATACGGCGGTGAGTCGCATGGCCGCCGGCGACGCGTGAGTGGGGCGGACCATCGCCCGGCGGGCGGCGTCGCGGCCCGATCCCCCATGAGCCGATGTCCAATGCCTCCCATGACCCATGCCGTCATGACGATGATTATTCGACCCTGATGCCGTAATCTGTCGCCGCGACAAGGAGGGCGATATGCGCTTCGACGGTAAGGTGATCGTCGTGACCGGGGGTGCCCAGGGCATCGGCATGGCAACCGTGCGCCGCTTCGGCGCCGACGGCGGGCGCGTCGTGATCGCCGACATCGCCGCCGACGTCGGCGAGTCGGTCGCGCACGAGGTGGAGCGCGCCGGCGGGCACGCCACGTTCATCAAGACCGACGTCACCCGCTCGGACCAGGTGCGCGACCTCTTCGACGCGGCCGCCTCTCGTTGGGGGCGGGTTGACGTGCTCGTCAATAACGCCGCGAACACGAATGCGAAGGCGTTGATCGACACCGACGACGAGGCTTGGGAGTGGCAGCAGAACGTTGGGCTCAAGAGCGTTTTCCTCTGCATCCGCCACGGGCTTCCGCACCTCTTGAAGTCGGCGCCGGGCGCCAACATTGTCAACCTCTCGTCCGTCAACGCCATCGTCGGCATCGCGCAGGATGCCTACAGCGCCGCCCGCGCCGGCGTGCTCTCGCTCACGCGCACCGTCGCCATCCGCTATGGGCCCCAGGGCCTGCGCTGCAACTCCGTCACGCCAGGCACCATTCGCACGGGCATCGGCCAGCCGGGCGGCAGGGTGCCCGAAGACCGCCGCCCGCCCGTCAGCACGCTCTACCCGCTGCGCCGCATCGGCGAGCCGGAGGAGGTTGCGAACGTGATTGCTTTTCTCGCGTCCGACGAAGCCTCGTTCGTCACCGGCGCCAACGTCGTGGTCGATGGCGGACTCACCGCCGGCACCGACCTATTCGTCCGCATCGCTGGCGGCGCGCGCATCAGCGACGCCTAGGAGGCCGCATGCTCATCGGCTATGTCTCGGACGAGCGTTACCTCGCCCTGCCGGATGCCCAGGTCGAGATCGAGGGCGCCCATCTCGCGATCGAGGTGCGGTCTCGCGCGAGTGGCGCCGTTCACGCCGACCTGTCACCCGGCACCTACACCGTCACGCTCGCGAAGGCCGGTCACGGCTCGAAGCGCGTCGTCGCGACGCTTGGTGACGGCCGCATCCACCACTTCCGCCTGCTGCCCGACACGCTGCTCGGCTACGCGTGGCCGCGCGCTGTCCGCGCCGGCGAGCGGTCCGAATACCGGGTCCACTCGCCGGAGGCGTACAAGATGGAGCTGTGGCGCTACGGCCGCGAGAAGCGCTTGGTGCGCCCCATCTCCTGGCTCGACGAGCACGGCCCGCGAGCCACCGTCCAGGTCACCCCGGACGGCGACTACACGCGGACCGGGGTCCGCTGGAATGAGATTGGCTATCGGGCCGCCGCCAGCAACCAGTGGGTCACCGCGCCCGACCACTCCGGCCTCTACTACTTCCACGCGAAGGGCGCCTCGGGCGCGTTCTTCTCGTTCCCATGGATCGTCGCGCCCGCCAGGCCGTCGGCTTCCATCGCCGTCGTGCTGTCCGACTTCAACTGGACGGCCTACAACAACTTCGGCGGGCGCAGCAACTACATCCACCCGGAGGGCCTGCCGCCCACGCCAACCATCCACGCGCGCGGCGAGCTGCGCCGGTATAACGACCCGGAGTTCAGCGCCTACGAGGTGGAGGAATATCCGCCACTCTCGATGGACCGCCCCGAGCCGATCAACTTCTCGCCCGAGCACGAGCGCCCGACCGACCCCATTGAGGGTCGCGCGGCGAACCATGTCGCCCCGGCGGAGTGGCGGTTGCTGGCGTGGATGGAGCGCGAAGGCCTTGCCTACGACGTATACTCCGAGAGCCAGCTCCACGCCGGCCAGCTCGACCTCGCCGCCTACAGGCTGCTCGTCCTCGGGCCGCACCCCGAATACTGGTCGGACCGCATGTACCGCCAAGTTAAGGCGTGGGTGCATGACCGAGGAGGACGCCTGGCGTACCTGGGGGGCAATGGGATCAATTGCGCCATCGAGATCTTGAACGAGAGCACCATCCGCGTGCTGAACGGCGACGCGCGCGCGATGCGCCAGGGCGGCTTCGAGAGCCGTTTCCACTATCGTGTCGAGCCGGAGGCGGCATTGCTCGGCGTCGCCTATACGGAGGCGGGCGTGATGACCGCCGCGCCGTACGAGGTGCGGGACGCCACGCATTGGGTCTTCGAAGGCACCGCGCTTGCCGACGGCGACCGCTTCGGCCAGCGCAGCCAGCACATGCGTATTCCCGGCGGCGCCTCCGGCCACGAGACCGACAAGATCACGGCTAGCTCGCCACGGAACATCCAGTTGCTCGCCAAGGGCCTCAACCCGGACGATGGCGGCGCCGAGATGGTGACCTACGAGACGCCGAGCGGCAGCGCCGTGTTCTCCACCGGCAGCATCTGCTGGGTGTCGTCGCTGCTGGTCGACGAGAACGTATCGAGGATCACGGCCAACGTGCTGAGGCGGTTCAGCCGGTAGTCGTGCGCTAGTGGTGCCGGCCCCGCGCGGCCACCGGCCACACGTCCACCACGACGCCATCGCGCACGACGACGTATTCGTCCCAGCGGTTCATCGTCACGTCCTGCTGGTGCGTCAGCAGGGTATAACGCTCGCCGGGGCGCAGCGGCGTCCGGCCGTCCGACTCCAGCACCGTGCCCCGGTGCGTTAGCGCCCGCACGCGCACGCCGGGCATTCCCTCCACCGAGGGCGTGCCATTCGGCGCGCCAATCGCCTCGACCGTCACATCGCCGATGGCGAGCCCCGGCTCCGGCACGCTCACGATGGTGCCCAGCACGCGCCCCGCGATGCGGAACTCCGTCATGTAGTCGTATCCCATCTCCATGAACACGTACGTGCCGCCTTCGACTTCGGTGACGCCGGGAGTATCGGCCGCCACGTCGTATGTCCACGTCTCGCCGGTGGAAACGATCTCCACCGGCACTCCTGCTTGCTCGATGGCCGTCTTCACCTCCATCACTCGGGCGAAGTACCCTCCGCCAACCTTATAGCGCTCCTCTCGGGAGGGAAACCCCGAGATCGTCTGGTGGCTCATGATGCCGCGAAACCGCAGGCCGGCCGTTTCCGCGATGAGCTTCGCCAGCGGCGGTGCTTGCTCCACCGCCCGAATGCCGGCGCGCCGCATCGATGTGTTGACCTCGATCACCGCCCCCAACGTCACGCCGGCGTCGCGGGCGGCGTCGCCCAACAGCCGCACATGCTCCGGCGCGTCCACCGCCGCGATCACCTCCGCTCGCGCGGCCAGCGCGGCCAGCCGGCGCGCCTTGGCGGGGCTGGCGATTTGATTGGCGACCAACACGCTCCGCACGCCGCCGTTCACCATCGCCTCCGCCTCCGATACCTTGGCCGCGCACACGCCCCCCACCGTGTTGCCCGCGCGCATCTGCAACGCGGCGATCACCGGCGACTTATGGTTCTTGGCATGCGGCCGCAGCTGCACGCCCGTGCCTTCGTACCGCCTCGCGATCACGCCGATATTGTGCGTCAGCGCGTCGAGATCGACGATCAAGCAGGGTGTGTCGAGCTCGGACACCGGAGTGCCGGGCAACGGTTGGCGGTGCGTCATGCGTCCTCCCTAGTCATACCGTCCGCGCGCGGCCACGTCCCATATCGCCTCGACGGTCTCGCCCCGAACGCCGTGAACGATGTCATGCAAGCCGAAGGCGCCCGCAGCGTCGGCCGGCACCAGCCACAGCAGATCGCCGATCGCCAGGTCGAGCGGCGACCCGTCACGCGTGTCGACGAACCCATGCTCTGCGCTCAACCCCGCGATCGTCAGGTCGGGGCGCCCGTCAACCGAAGGCAGCCCCAGGTCGCGGGAGATGGCCTTCTGGCCGCAGTCCACGATCGCGCGCGACGGCTCCGGCCTGCTCGTCACCATCGTCAGCATGCGGGCCGCCGGTCGCCAGCCGACGCCGTCCATGCGCGGGAGGTGATTGCCGTCGGCCAGCGCATACGAGGCCGACCGTATTTCCGTCAGGCCCGGCATTGCCGCCAGCGCGGCGAACGACGCCACCACGTCGCCGATGGAGCAGATGCCGACGCGCAGCCCGGCACGCTCGCAGTCCGCCCGAGCGGAAGTCAGCGTCGCGGCGCTCCCGATCTCGCGGTCGCGAACGGCGTCCGTCGAATCGCCCGCCGACACCGGCCCCAACGAGGTCATGAGCCCCGCGAACCGCAACGCCGGCGCGCGGTCGATATGCCGAGCCAGCCCCATGACACGATCCGGCGCGGCCCCCGGCTCACCCGCGTCGGTGCGGATATCGACCGCGACCGGCAGCCGGACACCCGCGACCTCGGCGGCGCGGCCAAGCGCGTCCACATTGGCGGCGTCATCCACTGGCACGACGACGTCGGCGTGACGCGTCAACGCGCAGAGCCGCGCGATTTTGCCGGGCGTCACCACGGGCATCGTCAACAGCAGATCACCAATGCCGCTCGCCGCGAATGTTTCCGCCTCGCCGAGGCTCACCACCGACACGCCGCCGGCCGCGCCCTTCATGCCCAACTGGAGCCACGCGAGCGCCGGGGTCTTATGGGCGTGAGCGTTCGGCCGCAGCCGGATGCCGGATGCCTCGATGGCGGCGTGTATCCGACGCGCGTTTCGCTCGAACGTGTCGAGATCGACAACCAGCGCGGGCGTGTCGAGGCGGTCGACGGACGCTCCTGGCGCGACACTGAGTGGACGCTGCAACGAAACCTCTCCCTAGGCGGACCGAGATTGGCGCGTCACGATCCGTCCGGGCAGCTTGCCGGTCGGCCGGCCATCCTCAATGACGGTTTCGCCATTCACCAGCACGCGCCGTATTCCCACCGGCTCCAGTAGCGGCTCGTCCCAGGTGGAGCGGTCGGCGACCGTCGCCTCGTCGAACAGCACGATATCGGCGCCGTAACCGGGCTTCAGCATCCCGCGACGGTCTAAATGGAAACGCTCGGCGGGCATGCCCGTCATCTTATGAACCGCCTGCTCCAGCGACAGCAGCTTACGCTCGCGGACCACCATCCGCAGCACGCGGGCATGGCACCCCAGCGCGCGCGGATGAGGGTGCGGGCCATGGTAGATGCCGTCGCTCGCCACCATCATCAGTGGATGCCGCGCCGTCAGTTCCACCATGCGGTCGTGCACTTCCGGCCCACCAGGCCGATGGTTGATCGTGAGGACGTACGGCTCCTCCTCCTCGAACATCCGCACGGCGAAATCGCCAAGCATCTCGCCTTCGGCGGCCGCCGCCTCGTCGAGTGTCATGCCGATGTAGCGGCCGGTGCGGTTCGCCGCGATGACTTGCCTGGTGCCGCTCGCCACGCTGGTGGAAAGCGCCTGTTGCATCGCGTCGCGGATCTGCCGGCGCTGCACTGGGTCCTCCAGGCGCGCGCGCAGCGCACGCTGGCCGCCCTGCTGCGCCCATGTCGGCAGCGCGAACTGCAAGTGCGTGGAACCCGCCGGATAGAGATAGGACTCGAAGCTGAGGTCGCAAATCGCGGGCGCCGCGTCGAGCAGCGGCTCGGTCACCTCGTTCACGTATTCGTGCGCGATATGCACCGGCGTGCCCGACCGCCGGCCGATCTCCAGCGTCTCGCGCCACGCGCCCTCGCGCCCCAGGATGTTGTTGCGGATGTGCGCGTTATAGACGGCGCCGCGCCCGCCCGCCACCTTCGCCAGCGCCACCAGCTCGCGCAGGTCGGCGAACGCGCTGGGTTGATAGTCCAAGCCAAGGCTGATGGCGACGGCACCGGCATCCAGCCACGCCTCCAGCATGCCCTTCATCGCCTCCAGCTCGCCCTCCGTGGCCGCCCTGCCCGCCCAGCCCATCGCTCCCAGGCGGATGGCGCAATGCGGCGCTTGCGGAGCGATGTTGACGGGTGTGTTGCCGGGGAACACCGACAGGTACGAGTCGATCGTGCGCCAATGCGGCACGATTGGCGCGTGCCCCACCGCGAACAGCGTCGTCTGCCAGAGCTCGTGGGCCAGTTCGGGCGGCAGTGGGGCCCAGCCAAACCCATCGGGCGAAGTGAAGTGCGTCGTCACGCCTTGCAACACGCTGCCGAACCGATAGCCGTGCCCCAGCAGCGCGATCTCCGAGTGGACATGCGTGTCGACGAACCCCGGCGCCACGATGAGGCCGCTCGCATCGAGCCTGGCCCGCGCGTCCGCATCCGGCAGCGACCCAATCGCCTCGACGCGGCCATCGCGAATGCCGACATCGGCGCGCCGGCGCGGCGCACCCGTGCCGTCGACAACCGTGCCGCCAAGGATGACCGTGTCGAACATCGTAGCCTCGATGCCCGCGGAATGCGCCGATTATATATTGCGAAGGCCGTTCGCCAACCCGCCCGCCGGCGAGCGCGGCTTCACGAGACGATGCGCGTCATCCTGCGCGACCGCGTGGAAAACCCGAGCCGCTCATAGAACCGCAGCGCGTTCTCATTCGCCTCGATGACCGTCAGGTCGATCGAGGTCGCGCCGCGCTCCCTTGCCCACGCCTCCGTCGCGTCGATGAGCAAGCGCCCCACCCCTCGGCGGCGCGCCGCCGAGTCCACCGTCAGGTCCTGCACCTCCACGTAGCGGCGTGCGTGGAACCAGGGCGTGCTTGGCACATCGTGATGGATCGCCAGCAGCAGGCCGACGATGCGGCCCGCCAGTTCCGCCACCAGGTAGCGGACGTTGGGGTCGGCCAGCTGCCGGGCGACGTAATCGCGCGAGCGGATCGGCCCGGTCACCGGCGGAAACAGCTGGGGCAGCCACTCGTGATTCAGCCGGTCCGTCTCGGTGTAGAGGCTGGTCATCGCCTCGTAATCGTCGAGTGTTGCAGCGCGCACAACAAGATCCACGGCACCCCCCTCGCGGTCCGCTCTCGAACGACGACCGTCGTATTGCCCGGCCATGCGACCCACGGCGCGGTGCCGCGTCAGCCACCAACCGACGTAAACCGTGTCTACGGTATGCCATGGCCGCCGCCGCGACAAGGCCCGGCGCTCCATCGACGCGCTGTCGCCCGGACCCAGAGCCAGCCGGCAATGAACGGCGGCCAATCACGCCGCCTTATGCATCGTAAGACCACGCGCCACACCGCCGCCAAGGATTTCGCTCACTCGCATGACGAGGCGGCAGCGGTGCATGGGTCTTGTGAATTGCATCCCAATGTTGATGGCGAAAGCGCATGGTGGTACTAGCCAAGCATGGACTTGCATGGGAGCGGTTAAGCGATGAGCCCCTAACAACGCCGAGCGGAGCCAACGTCCCTCGCGTCGCCTCGACGAATACATCCAAGGCGCCGGTTGACCTTGCGCGCAAGGTCAACCGGCGCCTTGCCCATTCGTGGGAGCGCACGCCTGGCGGAATGAAAGGAGACCACCATGGACACGCGCGCCAGCGAACGTGAGCCGGGAATGGACAGCGGCTTTTCGATCCTCGGCTGGTTGGCTTTCGCGGTGGCGACATTCGTCATCTGCCTGGTCCCGCCCATCCTTTTCAGTATCATCATCACGCCGTTCATCGTGCTGGCCGGCGTCATCGTCGCCATTGGGACGCTCGCCGTCCGCGCAACGTCACGGTTCCGGAGCGTCATGCCCGCATCCACCGCGCCCGGCGCCGACGGGCCGTCATCTGCGACGGGTCGCCTTGGCTGGCCGGTGGGCTGGGTCGAGGCCGCGCTCATCGCCATCGCCGCCGGACTCGTCGCCTTTGAGGTCATCGCCCTCCGTACGGGCATGGGCGCCTTCTACGCCGTGGTGTTGCTGGGCTACTTCCTTGCCGTGGGCGGAGCCTACCTCGTGTTCCGCCGCGTGCGCCCGCTGGAGCAAGCCCAAGAGGCGGCGGAGGCGGGTGCCACGCTGGAGGCGGTACGCGAGACGTCTCCGGCCATGGCACCCGGCACGCTGGCAGCGATGGTCGACGATGCGGCGACATGGCGGCACGCGGCCGAATTCGACTTGCTGCGGGCGCTATCGCCGGCGGAGGCCGAGCGCGTGCTGCGCCTCGGTTGCTGGACCCTCATCCCCGAAGGCACCGAGATCGCGACCGGCGGCATGCGGGGGCACAGCATATTCCTTAGGTAACTATCCCTTTATCATATAAGCCAGGCAGCCTACAATTGGCGGTAACAAGGAGAACACCATGCCGCCCGTCAAGCGCAACAAGCCTGTCCGTGCCAAGTCCTCTGAGTCGCAATACTCGCTCATGGAATTCATGCAGCAATTCCCTGACGACGCCTCGTGCTTGGACTTCCTCTGGCGTCAGCGATTCACGCCGGATGGCGAGCACGCTCGCTGCCCCAAGTGCGAGCAAGAGCGCGTGTTCCGCAAGTACGAATCGCAGCAGTTGGCGTCCGCGTGGACGTGCACCGGATGCGGCCACCACTTGCACCCGCTGGTGGGGACGATATTCGAGAAGTCGTCCACGTCCCTTCACCTGTGGTTCTACGCGATGTACCTGATGGCGAGCACTCGCTGCGGTATCTCCGCGAAGCAGATGGAGCGGGAGTTGGGCGTCACTTACAAGACGGCCTGGCGCATCTGCCATATGGTTCGCAAGTACCTGATGCAGCAAGACGACGAACCCATGTCCGGCACGGTCGAAGCAGACGAGACCTACGTGGGCGGGAAGCGCCGTGGAACGCGGCGCGGACGCCCTGGCCCTGAGTCGCACAAGGTGGCGGTGTTCGGCATGGTCGAACGCCACGGGCAAGTGCGGGCGATGACGGTGCCGAACGTCCGCAAAGCCACGCTGATGCCGCACCTGACGAAGCGCGTGCTGCCTGCGTCCACGGCCTACACGGACGAGTTGAAGTCCTACAACGGCCTGAATGCCGCTGGCTACCAGCACGACACCGTGAACCACTCGCAAGAGGTCTACGTGAGCGGGGATGTGTACACGAACACCATCGAGGGCTTCTGGTCGCTGGTGAAGCGTGGCGTGGGCGGCGTCTATCACTCGGTGTCCGCTAAGCATCTTCAGGGCTACCTGAACGAGTATGCCTGGCGGTATAACCTCCGCGACGACGGGCGGGCCGTTTTCGAGAGCCTACTTCGACGGGCGGCGTCGTGAGGGCTCGGGTTCGCTGATCGGCTGAGCCGACTTCTTGAACACCTTCATCACGTCGCCCTTGGTCGGAATCGGTATCTCGTGGCCCTTGGGCGTTTTCTGAGTCTGTCTCTTTGCCATGGGTGGAGTGTACCTCATGCATCCACTGGACGGGCCACGGTTGAAGGTCGAGCGGGCGGCAGAACATCTGCACCAGCTTGACCTTGAAGTGACCGCCTTCAACAATCTCAGTCCTTATTTCGGTCGTATGACTTTTGAGGAGATCACGGCCGAGGTCGTCAGAGATTTCGATGGGTGGCGGAACGCAAAGTTAATGAAGGTTCCGCGGGCATCAACGCTACGGACCCACGCATCAGCCTTCAATCGCGTGCTGGACCTGGCCAAACAACGGGGTCTGCTGCCATTAAACAGGACCCCACCCACCCTTACCATCCAAGGCGAGCCAAGCCAGCCAAGGCCCAGTTTCCACGAGCGGGAGATTGATCATCTGTTGGCGTTCCTACCCGCTTGGGCTGGTGCTGGTCGTCTTGCGGTCGAACGAGATATCCGTCCTCTGCTAAGAGACTATGTGGAGTTCCTGCTCTACACAGGCGTCAGACACGGCACCGAGGCAAGACGATTGGAGTAGCGACATCTCCAGTGGCATTGGGAGGGCGAGCAGCATTATCTGCGGATATGGGTCTCGGGCAAGCCAGGGCCACGCTATCTCATCGCCCGATCGGGTCCCATCCAAGCACTTGACCGCTTGGCAATGCGTAATCTCGGCAAGAGTCTCGATCAGGCGATCGATGAGAGGATCCCGAAACCCGCCTTTGTCTGCCAGTCAGGCTATGAGCCACACGGCTTTGAGGGATCGTTTCGGGGGCTGATGCGGGATTCGGGGCTCCTGAAAGAAAGTGCTGGGCAGACACGCACGCTTTACAGCCTGCAACACACCTACGCTACGCTTGAGTTATTGACGAACACTATAGACATACACACACTATCAAAACAAATGGGAAATAGTACTGCGATGATTGAGCGGCACTACTCGAAACTCACAGCAACGATGGCGGCAGGGAGATTGGCTTAGAAACTAACTTTATGAAAAACGACAAAACAGCGTTAGTGAAGTTTTTAAGAACGATTATACTTTACACGGCATATAAAAGATTACGGAATCACTACAAGAAACTTAAGCTAATTTGGATCACACATGGCACAAATGATGTATTTGTATCGTATCTAACAAATATTCGTCGAAATAAAAAAATAGAATACAAATACAAAGAAGAGAGGAAACAGTTTTTATTCAAGACTCAGGTTCTGAGACTTTCGAATGATTGGTTCACTGTCAATATCCCCTACTGGCTTTCAGTCATTGACGAATATGAACTTAAAAACAAAGAAGTAAAAGCATTGGAAATCGGCAGTTGGGAGGGGCTCTCCAGCCATTTCATTCTCTCGTCCTTGCCAAAAGCACACCTCACCTGTGTAGACACTTGGGAAGGGGCAGACGAGCACAAAGATGGTACCTCTGCAACAAAAGATGTTTTAAGCCAGATTGAAAAAAACTTTGACGAAAACCTTGCGCCATTTAAAGACAGGCTGTCAAAACAGAGAGGCACGTCTTTTTCTTTCTTTCAAGCAAACCCAACCCGCTGCGTTTTTGATTTCATATATATCGACGGCTCGCATCACGGCGATGACGTGATGATTGATGCCATTAAATGTTTTGAAATGTTAAAGGTTGGAGGAATAATGATCTTTGACGACTACTTCTGGCAGCACTACAAAAAATCTATTGATAATCCCGCCACAGCAATCAACCTTTTTTTAAAACTCAAAAAAGATTCCTACAAAATCATTCGAATGTATTACCAAGTGATTATCGTGAAGCTAGAGGATCGATATTAAGAAGATCTAAGTAATGCACACCCTCGACACCATCGACCGTATTGGTCGCTTACAGCGGCGGATAGTGATCCTGATTGGGTGATCAACTGCCTAAGGGCCCGATAGGATCAAGCATCTTTGGCTCGGTTCAATTCCGCCCCGAGCCACTATTCTCTTGCTGTGTATTGAATCGACACTGTCAGTCGGTAGAATTCAGTCTTAGTTTCCTATAGAAATCTGCTTGGTTTAAGGCCCTTGTGGATTTAGTCTATTGCACTGGATATAATTATGAGAGTGAACACAAAGTCGATTATCGTTGTCGCGATTTCCTTATTCATTTCGTCGGCGCAAGCTCAAGACAAGTCAGGCCTCTTCGGATACAAGTCTGGCGGCGCAGATGCTCCCGTGACTGGGTCAGCATCAACTGGGGGTGCAACGGATGCCGCACCGTCACTAGAAAAATGTGAAAACCCATTTGGAACCATTGCGGTTGCCCAGCCACAAGATCAAGTCTCTGCTGCTTTATAAAAATTTAACCTGCCCCCTCCAAATGCTCTATTGTGGTTGATGATCCAGCAGTCAAATTGCTCGCAAGTGGTCGAGCGCGGCCTAGCAATGCATACCATCGCGGTCTGGGAAGCTGCTACCGCCCGAGGGTATCGACCAATCCGTGGGGTTACGAACATTGCTGAAGCTGTCAAGATTGCGGAAGAGAGAGGCCAGCTTGAGGCATTAGCAAGATTGGAACCGGCTATAGCTGAATTCGGCCACAGGCGTCAGAAGTACCTTCGCCGCGTTGCGAAAGGCGAACGCCCTCCCAAAATCAAGGGGCCCAATTAGGGAATCCGTAGGAATACACCAGTCTATTGGTGCAGAGAATCGTGAGGCCATGTGCGGACGGTTCACACTCGCTATCGACGTAGGCGACCTCTTCGAGGAAGGGCCGGTGCAACTGCCCGCCGACCTCATGGAGGACTACAAGCCGCGCTTCAACATCGCGCCGACCCAGCTCGTGCTCACCGCTGGAGCACAAGGGCCAGGCTCTGGCGAATACATGCGATGGGGTCTCGTGCCGGTCTGGTCAAAGGACGCCAAGGGCGGGTTCAAGATGATCAACGCGCGGGCGGAGACCCTGCGCACGAGCGGCGCGTTCAAGCGCCCATTCCAGCGGCAACGGTGCCTTATCCTCGCCGATGGCTTCTTTGAGTGGCGCACGGAAGGCGCGAGCAAGACCGCCATGCGTATCGTCCTGAAAGACCGGCGCGTGTTCGCGTTCGCGGGATTATGGGACGAGTGGACGAACCCGGAGACCAAAGAGCGCATGCGTAGCTGTACCATCGTGACGTGCGAGCCGAACGACTTCATGGCGACCATTCACGACCGCATGCCGGTGATCGTGCCGGAGTCAGCCTACGACCATTGGCTTGACCGCGACGAGCACGACGTTGCGCGGCTCACGTCACTCTTGGGTTCGTATCCCGCCGAAGAGATGGAGGCGTACAAAGTGAAGGTCGGCAGCTCGAAAGAAGACCGGCCTGAGTTCATCGTCCCAATCCCCTGACTGCCCGTTCCCCTCACCTTTGTCTAACCGTTGTTTGAGAAACCGACCTATTTTAGGCCGTACTACCTCGTTACCCTTGACAATAGAACATTAGTTCTAGTTACCATGTCGGCACCCTTGTTGGCGCGAAGGTTTGCCGATGCTCCTTGCATGTGTGCTCGTTGACCATTTCCCTGTGCTCGTTGCGTTGCAGCGACAGCCGGAACTGCGTGGCCGTCCGGTGGTCATCGTGACCGCGTCAGGCACCGGGCGGCGTGTGCTCGACGCCTCGCCGCGTGCGACCGGCGTCATGGTGGGGATGCCGCTGGCCGAAGCGCTGGGCCGCTGCAAGGACGCCGTGCTTGTCGAACCGGATACCGCGCACTACGAGGAAACGTGGGAGCGCGTGCTGCATTCCATCGAAGGACTCGGCGCGGACGTGGAGCCGGAAGCGTTGGGTCTTGCCTTTGTGCGCCTGGATAATGTGCTTACGCTGCTCCACGGCGTGGAACAGGCGCTTGCGCGGCTGCTCGGCACCGTTCCCGCTGGCCTGTATCCCCGCCTCGGCGTCGGGCCGAACAAGTTCACGGCCTGGACTGCCGCGCAGCATGCCAAGCGCGGTGCGTCCTTCGGGCCGGTGACGGACGTGCGCGGCTTTCTCGCTCCGCAGTCCGTAGACATCCTGCCGCAGCCGTGGTCGATGCGACAGCGACTCCACGGTTTCGCGTTGCACACCCTGGGCGACGTTGCCCGCCTGCCCGCAGGCGCGGTGCAAGCACAGTTCGGGCGTCAAGGGTTCGTCGCATGGGAGCTTGCCAAAGGCACCGACCGGCGGCCCTTCCTGCCGCGTGTCCATGCCGCAACGGTGGAGGCGTCGTTGACGTTCCCCGCTCCCGCCGTGCTGTTGCCATCCATCCTCATGGGCGTGGAGCACCTGTTGCGCCGTGCGATGGCGCAGCCCGCGATGCTGCACCGCTACGCCCGTACCTGCACGCTCTCCGGCACCCTGCAATCGGGACTGGCATGGACATTGGCATTGAGTTTCAAGGAGCCGGTGGGCGATGCGGAGAAGGCGATGCGGCTGGTGCGCCACTCGCTGGAAGCGCGGCCCCCGGCTGGCGCACTCGAAGATTTACGGCTGCGCCTGAGTGAGCTCACCGGCGAGGCAGGGCGGCAAGAGTCCCTTTGGTCCGAAGTCCGCAAGGAAGAGCACCTCAAAGAGTCCTTGCGGCAGTTGAACGTGCGCTTGGGCGCGGATGCCCCCATCTTTCGGCTGCGGGAGTTAGAGCCGTGGTCAACGATCCCCGAACAACGCCACGCGCTGGTGCTGTACGCCTCCTGAATACGCCCATACCGATTGAAGTGCGCGTGGACGGCAACCGTCCAGTCGCCATGAAAGAGGCGAAGGGCAAGTGGCTCCGCGTGCAGCGCGTGGACGACGTGGTGCATGCGCAAGACCGCTGGTGGAGCGCGGAACTCACGCAAGACCGCCTGTATTTCGACCTGGTGCTGAGCGATGGCAAGCAGCTCACCGTGTTCCGCGACCTCGTGCGGGATGCGTGGTTCAAGCAGCGCTATGCCTGAGTACGTCGAACTGCATGCCCACTCCAATTTTTCATTCCTCGAAGGTGCGTCGCATCCGCACGAGCTGCTGTTGCGTGCGCGGGAGCTTGGTTATCCAGCCCTCGCACTTACCGACCACGACAACCTGTGCGGCGCGATGCGCTTCGCGCAGCAGGCGGGCGACATCGGCATCCGGCCCATCACCGGCGCTGAGGTGACGCTGACGGGCGGCGGACACGTCACGCTGCTGGCGGCGACGCCAGATGGCTACTCGAACCTCACGCGGCTGCTTTCGCATGCCCATGAGAAGGACAGACTGCACCCCGCGCTCGATCCCGCGTTGCTTGGCGCGCATGCGGCCGGCCTGGTGCTGCTCTCTGGTTGCCGGCAAAGTCCCCTCGTGCAAGCGCTGGAAGCAGGGCGGCAAGCAGAATCGAACGCCCGCGCGGCGCAATGGCGGGAGTGGTTCGGCGACCGGCTCTATCTCGAAGTGCAACGGCACTTGGTGCGCGGCGACTTGCCCCGCGTGCGCCGGTTGGCCGCGCTCGGCAAGGAGCTTGCCATCCCACTCGTCGCCACGAACAATGTGCATTACCACGTCCGCGAGCGGGCGCGGCTGCAAGACTGCCTCATCGCCATCGACAGTCGCAAGAGCCTCGAAGCGGCACGCCCTAACCGGAGACCCAACGACGAGTACCACCTGAAATCAGCCGGGCAGATGGCGAGGCTGTTCCGTGAGTTTCCGGTAGCGGTGCGCAATACGCTCGCCATCGCGGAGCGGTGCGCCTTCGACCTCACGAAGCACCTGACCTACCAGTTCCCCAGCTACGACGTGCCAGAGGGGTTCACGGAGCAGACGTACTTGGAGCACCTGTGTTGGGAAGTGGCGCACCGGCGCTACAACCCCATGACGGCCAAGGTGGAGGCGCGGCTGCGCGAGGAGTTCCGGCTCATCCGCAAGCACAAGCTCGCGGGCTTCCTGCTGCTCTACCGCGAGATCATCCATGTGGCGCACGAGGTACAGATCGACCTGGGCCTCGTTGACCGCGAGACACCAGTAGAGGAAGCACCACCAGGACGGGGGCGCGGCTCGTCCGTGGCGCTCGTCGTCGGCTACCTCATCGGCATTTCGCACATCGACCCGATGCAGTATGACCTCGGCTTGGAACGGTTCCTGCCGGAGGACCTGGCGAGCGTCCCTGATATCGACTTGGATTTCCCACGCAATATCCGCGAGGAGCTGATCAAGCGCATCCACGCCAAGTACGGCTGGCAGCGTGCCGCGCTGACGGGCATGGTCGCGACCTACCGCATCAAGGGTGCGATCCGCGATCTGGGCCTTGCCCTGAATCTGCCGGATGACCAACTGGACAAGCTCGCCACGCGAGTGGAGCACGCACCCGCCAAGCATTTACGTGGCGAAATGGAGGCGTTGCCGGAGTTCCGAGACAAAGTGGACGCTCCCGGCTGGCGCGACCTCATCGCATTCGCAGCGGAGCTCGACGCATTCCCGCACCACCTGGCGCAGCATCCGGGCGGGATGGTCATCTCCTCATCGCCGCTCATCTACCAGGTGCCGGTGCGCCCCAGCGCCATCTCCGACCGCTATGTGATGGACTGGGACAAAGATGATGTGGACAGCGCGGGCATGGTCAAGATCGACTTCCTGGCACTTGGCGTCCTCTCGCAGCTGCAAGAGGCAACGCGACTGGTGGAGCAGCGCACCGGCCAGCCGTGCGACCTCTCCCGCATCGACTATGCCGACAACGCCGTCTACGACATGATGGGGCGAGGCGACACCATCGGGATTTTCCAAGTGGAGAGTGCCGCGCAGGGACAGACCATCATCCGTATCAAACCGCGCAACCTCGTGGACATGGCCCACGAAGTGGCGGCGGTGCGTCCTGGCGTCGGGGTCAACCACGGCGTGAGCGAGTACATCCGGCGGCGCAACGGCGAGCCGTGGAACTATGACCATCCACTCGAACAGCACGCACTAGAACGGACGTTGGGCGTGATCCTGTTCCAAGACCAGGTGAACCAGTTGGCGATGGACGTAGCGGGCTTCTCGTCCCTCGACGCGGACAAGCTGCGGCGGTCATTCCTCAAACGCGGAAACGAGCCGCTGGTGCTCGACTGGTGGCGCAAGTTTGTGGCGGGAGCGCAGCAGCGCGGCGTTGACCATGCTGCGGCGGCGACCATCTTCGCGAAGTTCAACGGCCAGTATATGTTCCCCGAAAGCCATGCCTTCGCGTTCGGCATCACCGCCTATCAGGGCGCGTGGATGAAGCACTATCACCCCTTGGAGTTCTTCGTGGGGCTGTTCAACCAGCAACCGATGGGCTTCTACAACCTCGAAAGCCTGAAACAGGACGCGCGCAAGCACGGCATCCGCGTGCTGCATCCCAACGTCAACGCGAGTGGCGAGTGGGCGACAGTGGACGGTGAAGCGATACGGCTCGGCCTGCTGCACGTCGGCAAGATCGGGCCGGTGGCGGGCGCGCATATCGTCCGCGAGCGCGGCTTGCGCGGGCCATACGTTTCACTCGGCGATTTCATGGGCAGGACGGGCCTGCTCCGCGAGCCGCTAGAGCATCTAGCAAGCGCGGGCGCGCTCGATGCCTTTGCCGGCCACGGCTATGACCGGCGCTCTATCCAGTGGGAGATCGGGCTGCGGTACGTGCCGCTGAGCAACGGGCAAGCGCCGCTCAAAATGCCCGTCGAGTATGACCTCGTGAGCCTGCCGTCCATGACGGCATGGGAAGTGATGGAGGAGGAGTACCGGACGATGGGGCTGCACCCCGACAGCCACCTGATGGCGTATTTGCACTCCGACCTGGCCGGAGTGATGACGAGTGAGGAGGTGGCGCAGGCGAAAGAGGGCCAGCATGTGACCGTTGCGGGGCTCATCATCCGCAGGCAGCGCCCACTCGCGAAGGCGGTGTTCATGTCTGCTGAGGACGAGCTCGGCATCACGCCACTGGTCGTCTGGCCGAAGGACTATGACCGGCTACGCCAGACGCTAAAAGAGCCGGTGCTCATCGTGGATGGCGTCTTGTCGCGGCGGGATGGAACGTTGAACGTGGTGGTGACGGAAGCGCGGGCGGTCGTGGCGGTGAACGAGAAGGTCGCGCCAAAGAGCAAGAACTGGGGGTAGAGCGCTTCGAATTCCGACAAGCTGGCGCGGCGATACTGAGGTGTGTAGTGTGGCGCAGATTCGGGGCATCACATTCTGGTCGTATCGTGGGAAGCGATTTCGAATGGGCTCAACCGCGACAGCACAAAAATCATCCTGGTAGATCAAGAAATGGAACGCCCAGGGTCTGCCTGGGCGTTCTTGATATCCAACTGGTCGGGATGCCGAGATTTGAACTCGGGACCTCTACGTCCCGAACGTAGCGCTCTACCAAGCTGAGCCACATCCCGTGGAGACCAGTTATGCGGTTGTTGGAACGATTAAGGGACTTGACGTCGGGGGGCGTTCAGTGTCCCGAACGTAGCGCTCTACCAAGCTGAGCCACATCCCGATGCGGCCGCCGCACGCAGCCTACCCGCCAGGAGTGTGCACTTGCATTCAGGCTTGGCCAGCATCAACTGGCTACTCGCCGCGCGGCGAACAGCCGCAGTTTAACACAGCCGCTCAACACCCGCCACCGGCCCGCGCCCGTCGCGGCCCACCGGCGGCTCCACCTATGCCCGCCCGCCGCGCGCGAGCGACCGGGCGATGAGCGACTCTTGCCAAGCGGGCGCCTTGGACGGCTCCAACAGACCGTCCTCGGTCGTCATTGGCGCGGGGTTGCCTTGGTCGATCGGCACTATAGGCGAGAAGATAATCTCCTGCCACACGCTTGGATCCGGCGCCGCGCGCTGCGTCAGCATGTTCATCGCCATCCGCTCGAGCGCGCCCTTCGCCCAGGTAAGGTGGTTGTCTTCCTCCGGCTCCACCTGTTTCGCGGCGTCTCGCAGGGCTGTCTGCATGCTTGGCTCAGTCGCCTGCTCCGCCAGCGTGCTCAATAGCTTCCAGTCGGCATGATCCTTCGTCTCCGCCAGCACGATGCTCTCAAGGTCGCTCATCGCGATCTGGTCTTGTGTCAGGCCGTCAGTCCGCATCGACACGTCCAGCAGCGAGGACGCCTTGACCTGCGCGAGCCGCGCCATCGGGCTTACATAGTTGGGATCGCTGCCAAGCCGCTTGATGAGGTCCACGAGGACCGTGCTATGCCGGCTCGTCTGCTCCAGAAATTCCTGATACCTACCCTTCGTCTCGCCATCTTGCGCGCGAGACAGTGCCACCGCGTACAGCGAATAGCCACCCTGCTCCACCATCAGCGATTCGCTAAGCTTGTCCAGTAATGCTTGTCGGTCCATGCCGTTTCCTCCTCCACCTCCACGCCAATTCTCAGCTGGCCTTGCGTAGCTCGACCGCGAGTTGCCGCGCTCGCGCCAGGACTTCCTCGCCGGTGACCTTCGCGTCCGACCCCTGCTGCAAATCGACGATCTCTTCCGACGGCACCCCGTCAGCGTTGGCGATGTGCTGGTACTGGTAAGAAGGCCAGCTTCCCGGCAGGTCGCCCTTGCGCTTCCATGCGTGGTCGGCCAGGCGAAGGTCTCGCTGCTTCTCCAGCACGCGCCGCACATATTCGCGGTTCGATTGAAACCAGAACGCGACGTGCAGGTCCTCCCCGAATAGAGAGCCTCGGGTTCGATGCCCTCGTGCTTGCGGAGCATCGCTGCCCACTGCTGCAAATGCTCGATTTCCATGTGCAAGAACTCGTCCCATATCCGCTTGATGCGCTCGTCCGTCTCGCTCACGTAGCAGTGGTAGTAGTTGTAGACCTCCATCAGCTCGTGCAGCACCTGCCGCTCCAGCCAGGTCTCGGCGGGGTCCAGAGGGATTCATACTGCGTCACGTGCGCTTCCTCCACCTCGCCAATCTCCGCATATAGCTCTCGCGCGCGGCGCTGTGGATGCATGAACCCGTGCGGTTTGTAGAAAAGGTAGGTCTGCTGCTCGCCCGACAGCAGGGTAAGGATGTGGAGCTTGCTCAGGGGCAACGCGCGGTTCTTCTCGTAGTGCTTCCGCAGCCGCAAGACCGGGTCGTTGTGATGGTCGATGGTCGGCCGCCCCGGCAGAACGTCGGTCTGCCCCTTCAAGATCGACCGCGAGTCCTTGCCTTCGAGGTAGTCAAGCAGCTCGCTGTAGCGGTAGAGGTGGTCGAAGTCCTCCAGCAGGCCGAAGTCGAACGTCGCGCGGACGTAGGGATCGGGTTCGATGCGGGCGAGGTGGGCCGTCAGCTCCACGGCCACCTGCTCGTAGGCGATGGTGGTCTCCAGAACGGGCTGGTCGGCGGGGTTCAGCCAGTTCACCCTCGTCTGCTGTTGCTGTTCCATCATGCGTGTCCGCGCCAAGAGATTCTTGATTTCGCCATTGCCGGCGGCTCGCGCGAAAGCATGCTTATACATCCGCGATTCGTTCTCGATGCCGTTCATCAAGATGACCCGCAGCCGTGTGAAGGGATCAACGTTGTGCTTGTCATATGGCGTCTTCAACCGTTGCTTCCACGACCGGTACTGTTGCTCTAGGGGAATGCCCTTCTCCCGCCAAGGGTTCATCGATTCAGCCATTGCCATGATCCTCCTCCTCCGGTTCGTCGCCGCATGGGGAACGACGGCTGGCCCCGGTCGCGCGCCGGGGGCACGCCACTTCGCGGCTCGCCACCAATGCCAGATTGCGGGCGTGCCGCATGGCGTGGCACGCCACGCAACGCACGAGGGCGTTCATCCAAGGAGACTAGCGCTGAGGGGTCGAAGGCTGGGACGACAGCGTGCGGTCGGCAAGTTCGCGGAGGTCCTTCGCGGACTCCACCGACTTCCAGTAGGCCTCGCTCTTGAAGCCCGCGATGCGGCCTGAGCGCGCCAGGTCGGGGAACAGCAGCGTCTCGTGGTCGCCCTCGCGGGGGAAGCGCAGCAACGCCTCGCGTGAAAGCACGTAGGCGCCGCCGTTGATCCAGAACGACAGCACCGGCTTCTCGCGGAAGCTGGTGATCATCTGCGCGTCGTCCACTTCCACCACGCCGAATGGGCTCACCATCCGCGTGAGCAGCACGGTGACGAGCGCGTTGGTCTCGCGGTGGAGCGCCAGCATGTCGGCTATGGGCTGCTCGCTCACCACGTCGCCATTCGTGGCGATGATCAGCTCGTCGTGAACGTCGGCCACTTCGAAGCCGTTGCGGATGGCACCGCCGCGGCCCAGCGGGCGGTCCTCGCCGACGCACTCCACCGTCAGCCCCGGCACGCGCTCGACGGCGAAGTGCTGGCGGATGACCTCCTGTTTATAGCCGACCAGGAGGATCGCGCGCCGAACGCCGTTCGACGCCAGCCAACGGAGGTGGTACTCGATCAGCGGGCGGTCGCCCACCGGAACCATGGGCTTCGGCCGGTCGTCGGTGAGTGGCCGGAGGCGCTCGCCCTTGCCGCCGGCGAGCACGAGCGCCGTCCGAATCGTGTTACTGTCTTGCATGGATTGTCGCGGCACGGGCGAAGTGTATGCTCCTGCCGGTGGAGCCGTAAAGCAACTTATGGTCGCTTGTCGGCCCTCTCTCGCGGACTTATACTTGCCAACCACGGCGCCGGTTCCTGTTCATGACGGCGTACTCCAGCCGGACGAACCTCGATGACGACACCCGGCACGCATACCCCTGTTTCGACGGCCGAGACCGGCGACCACTTCGATTTCGACGTGGCGGTGATCGGCGCCGGCCCATCCGGATCACGCGGCGCTCAACTGCTGGCCTCGCTAGGCCATCGTGTGGCCTTGTTCGAGCGCGACCCAGAGCCGGGCCACCCCGTCCATTGCACCGGCATCATCAGCCGCGAGTGCGTCGAGCAATACGAGCTGCCGAGCTCCATTATCCTGCACGGCGCCAACTCGTTCGTCCTGCGCTCGCCGCGCGGCCATGCCGCCCGCGTCCGCCGCAAGGCCATCCAGGCCTATATCGTGGACCGCATCGCCCTGGACCAACTGCTGGCCGCCCGCGCCGTCGAGGCGGGCGCCACGCTCATCACCAACGCCACCGTCGAGGACGTGCGCTGGACGGGCGGCGGCGTGACGCTGTCGGTCGCCGTCACCGGCGAGCGCCGGGCGTATCGAGCGCGGGTCGCCGTGCTGGCGACCGGCCACGGCTCGCCATTGAGCCGCAAGCTCGGCTTCCTCCCGCACGCCGAGGTCATTAGCGGCTGCCAGGCGGTCGTCGAGGCACCGAATATGCCCGAGGTCGAGGTCTTCACCGGGCAGATCGTCGGCCACGGCGGCTATGGGTGGATAGTACCCTACAAGACGGGTCAGGCACTCGTCGGCGTGCTGACCAGGGCACACACGGTGCGTTACATGCACGGACTCATACAAAAGCTGCAAGACGACGGCCGGATCGGACCCATCGTCCGCGAGTTCCGCTGCCGCGGCATCCCGATTGGCCTTGCCGAACGCACCGTCGTCGACGGCATCGTCGCGGTGGGCGATGTGGCGAATCAGGTGAAACCGACCAGCGGGGGAGGCATCTACTACGGCATGCTCGGCGCCGAATCGGCGGCGGCCACCGTCCATGAGGCGCTCGCCGCCGGCGACACGTCCGCGGTGGGCCTTGGAGCGTATGAGGCGCGCTGGCGCCGGACCATGGAACGCGAGATCCGCACGGGCCAAACATTGCGCCACGCCTGCGAGCAGCTTTCCGATGGCACGGTGGAGCGCTTACATTGGCTGCTGCGCGTGCCCGGTCTCCGCCGCGTGCTCACCGCCACATCGCCGCGCTTCGACTGGCACAGCGCCCCGCTGCTGCACGTCCTCGATCGCTTCCGGCGCGCCAGCCACGCCACCGGCGAGCCCCCCACGATGCAGCGGGCCCGGCGTGTGAGCTGAAGTGACCCATCCGACAGCGAGCCCAGGCGACGCGGTGGCGGTGGGTACGCCGCTCACCTCCATTGTCGTGCCCACCTACAATGAGCGCGAGAATATCGAAACGCTCGTTCCGCGGCTCCAAGAAATTCTACGTGGCGTGGGCGCCGAGATCCTCGTCGTCGACGACTCGAGCCCCGACGGCACCGGCGACGTCGTGCGGTCGTTCGCCGCCACGGACAGCCGTGTGCGTCTCGTCACGCGCGAGAGAAAGACCGGCCTCGCCGGAGCGGTGTTCGCGGGGGTCGCGGCGGCCACCGGCACCTACGTCTGCGTCATGGACGCCGACCTCTCGCACGATCCCGAGGAAGTGCCGGACATGCTGCGACTCGCGCGGGCCGAGAACGCCGATGTCGTCATCGGCTCGCGCTATGTGAAGGGGTCCAGCTTCGTCGGTCAGCCGCTATGGAGGCAAGGGGCCAGCTTCGTGCTGAACAATGCCACGCGGCTGCTGCTCTGGCTGCGCCCGCGCGACGTGCTCACCGGTTACGTGGTATGCAAGCGCGAAGTCCTCGCCAATAACCCCACCCACTATTCGTCCACCGGCTTCAAGTTCTTGGTGGAGGTGCTCTCCACGCAGCCCGGGCTGCGGGTACGCGAGTGGCCCATCGTCTTTCACGACCGCCGCAAGGGCTACTCGAAGGCCACGGTCCGTGAGATGTTCGAGCTCGCCCGGCTCTGCCTGCGCCTCATCGCCTGGCGCGTGACGCACCTCCGCCGGTTAGGTTAGGCCGGCCGCCCGGCCTTGGCCGCCTTCCGCACGCGCCCGCGGATGCCGAACGTGGAGAGGTATGTCTTCGGCAGGTCGGACACCTTCACCTTCGAGTCCATCGCGATGTGCTCCCACTCCACCGGCACCTCGGCAACGGTCAACCCGTGCTGGCGCGCGTGCGCCAGCACGTCGAGGTCGAACGCCCACCCGGTCTCGACGACCTCGTCCTCGATCGCGCGCCAGGCCTCCGCGCGGAACGCCTTGGCGCCGCATTGCGTGTCGCGATAGGGCAGCCCCAGGAACAGCCGCACCCATGCGCGTGACGTGGAGCTGATGAGCTTGCGAACGAACGGCTGCTTGCCGCGCAGCTGGGTGCCCAGCACGCGGTCGCCAATCGCCACGTCGTGCGTCGACAGCGCATCCAGCAGCTTCTCGGCCTCCGCTGCGCGCACCATGTTGTCGGCGTCGACGAACGCGAGCAGTCGGCCCTTGGCCTCGGCCATGCCGCGGAGTATCGCTCCGCCCTTTCCCAGCGGCTCCTTCCACTCCAACAGCCGCACCTCGGGAGCGCCCGCCATCACCGCCTCGACGACGCCCCGGGTGTTATCGCGGCAGCCGTTCAGCACGACGATGACCTCGAACGCGCCGTGAGGGTATTGTCCGCGGAAGTGCCCGACGTACCCCTCCAGTGTCGGCCGGATGCGCCGTTCCTCGTTATAAGCGGGGACCACGATGGAGAGCGCGGGCTGAGGCATGGTCAGCCGACCTTGTCAAGCTTGGCGAAGCTGGCAAGCAATCGCTTGATACCCGCGCTGCCCTTGAACGCCACCGTGACCTCGTAATCGGTGTTCGATGGGTTGCAGCTCACCACGATGCCGTCACCGAACGAGGCGTGCGTCACCTTCTCGCCCGCCTTGAACGGCGCGCCGTTGACCGTCGTGGACGTCCGTTGCGCCGGCGCCGCGGACGCCGGCGTGCTCCAGCGGTCATAGGCCACCGCCGGCTGCCGCTGTGGCTGGCGGCCCGGCGTCTCGATCAGGTGCTGCGGCACCTCCGCCAGGAAGCGCGACGGTATGCCCCCTTGCCCCTGGCCGAACATGCGCCGCCGGAACGCGCGCAGCAGATACAGGCGTTCGCGCGCGCGCGTGAACCCCACGTAGGCCAGCCGTCGTTCCTCCTCCAGCTGGTCGGGGTCGTCCAGCGACCGCATGTGGGGCAGCACGCCCTCCTCCATGCCCACCATAAACACCGCTGGGAACTCCAACCCCTTGATCTGGTGCAGGGTGATGAGCGTCAGGTATTGCTGGACATCACCCTCTTGCAGCGCATCCTGCTCGGAGATGAGCGCCGCGTTCTCCAGAAACGCTTGCAGCGCCTCCGGCGCTGGCCGGTCGGCCAAGTCCGCCGCCACGCCGCGCAGCTCACGCAGGTTGTCCAAGCGGTCCTCCACGTCATCGTCGCCCGAGTCCAGCAGCGACCGACGGTAGCCGGTACGCTCCATCACGTCGTCCAGCAGGCGGGGTAGGCCCAGCTGCCCCATGTCCTCGCGCAGGCCGGCGATCAGCTTCAGGAAGTCCGCCAATTGCTGACGCTGTCGCGGATTGAACGGGGCCGTGCTCGCGGGCGGCTCCTTGCTCGCCTCGGGGTCGGCCAACAGCTGCATGCCGGTATACATCGGCATGCCGAGGCCGTTCGCCCATTGCTGCAGCAGTTGGATGGTCTTGTCGCCGATGCCGCGCGACGGCACATTGATGACGCGGACTAGACTCACCTCGTCATACGGGTCCTGTATGAGCCGCAGGTACGCGAGGATGTCCTTGACCTCCTTGCGCTGATAGAACTTCACGCCGCCGATGAGCCTGTAGGGCACGCCATAGCGCAAGCACGCCTCTTCCAGCGCCCGGCTCTGCGCGTTCACGCGGAATGTCACCACGATGTCGCGCAGTGTGTACCTGCCCGACTTCGTCAGCCGCTCGACCTCTTGCAGCACGAACTGCGCTTCCTCCTCGTCCGTGAACTGCTCGGCCACGAGCACTGGCTCGCCCTTGTCGTTGTCGGTATACAGTCGCTGCTCCAGCCGCTTGCGGTTGCCGCTGATGAGGTGCTGTGCCGCTTCTAGGATCGTCTTGGTCGAGCGATAGTTCTGTCCCAGGCGCACCACCTTCGCCGTGGGGAAGTCTTTCTGAAAGCTGAGGATGTTCCGTATGTCGGCATTGCGCCATGAATAGATCGACTGGTCAGGATCGCCCACCACGCACAGATTCTGGTACTTGCCCGCGATTTCCTTCG
Organism: SAR202 cluster bacterium; assembly: GCA_016872415.1. Classification (GTDB taxonomy): domain Bacteria; phylum Chloroflexota; class Dehalococcoidia; order Lucifugimonadales; family Australimonadaceae; genus VGZX01. The sequence continues at coordinate 26,860 of VGZX01000007.1, forward strand.
CCAGCTGGTACTGCACGACGTTCGTGTCTTGGAACTCGTCCACCAGCAGGTGCATGTACCGCTCCTGGTACTTCGCCCGCACCTCCGGGGCGCGCCGGAACAGCTCGACCACCTTCGCCAACAGGTCGTCGAAGTCCACCGCGTGGCTGCGCGTCATGAGCTCCTGGTAGCGGGCGTACACACGCTGCACGATGTCGTCGTAGTAGCTGCCGCGAGGGTAGCCGTCGGGGCCGATTAGCTGCGACTTGGCCGCCGAGATCGCGCTGAGTATGTTGCGCGGCGGGAATCGCTTCGGGTCGATCTCGGCGTTCTCCATCGCCCGCTTCACGAGGCTCATTTGGTCCTCGTCGTCGAGGATGACGAACTCGGAGGGAATGCCGATCGCCTCGCCATCGCGACGCAATATCTGAGTGCACAGCGCGTGGAACGTGCCGGCAGTCAATTGGTGAGCGCGGTTGCCGAGCAGCCGTTCCAGCCGCTCCTTCATCTCCTTCGCCGCGCGGTTGGTGAACGTGACCGCCGCGATGCGGTGCGACGATATGCCCACTTCGCGCACGAGATAGGCGATGCGGTGGGTGATCACGCGCGTCTTGCCGGAGCCGGGGCCCGCCACGATGAGCAGGGGACCATCGACATGGAGGACGGCCTCGCGCTGGGATGGGTTCAGGCCTTGGGTGAGGGCGTCGCGAGCTTGTGTCATGCGGCAAAGTATAGCCCAGCCATGCCGCCGCCAGCCCGCGGCCCGACCGGTGATTCATCTCCAAAGCGGTGCTATAGTCGCCGCATGCGCTTGCCCGCCCAAGGCGTCGCGCCCGGCCCATCGTCCGGCCTGTCCCCTCGGCCCGGACCGGCATCCCGAACGAAGCGAGGGACATCTCTCCCGTGCCGCCACCGCCCGACCCGCTCGCCACGACCCCGTTCCTTTACCTGACGACCACCGGCCGTGTGAGCGGCCAGCCGCGCGACATCGAGATATGGTTCGTGCGCGACGGCCAGGCGCTCTACGTCCTCGCCTCGAACCGCGAGCGCGCCCAATGGGTCCGCAATATCGTGGCGGACGGCAATGTCCGCGTGCGCCTGCTCGGTCACGAGACCGCGGCGACGGCACGTGTGCTCGACCGCTCGCGCGACGCGGACGAGTGGCGAACCGCCCAGCAGCTCTCCGCCGAGAAATACGGCTGGGGCGACGGTCTGCCCGTGCGGATCTCGCCGGAGCAATGGCCGTGGTGAACGGGCCGCGCGCGCAACGATGCTTCTTCGCCGTCTATGGCGATCCGAATGCGCCCGGGCACGTGCCAGTCAAGGGCGGCAGGTTCGGCAATAAGCTCATGCCCCGCGACATGGCCCCCGGCGACCTGGTGCTGTGCTACTGCACCGGCACCTACAAGGGCTTCGAGCGCTCCGTGCCCGGCATTGGCATCGTTTCGAAAGTCAACTGGCCCGCGCGCGACTACCGGTACGACTACCTCGCCTTCCAGACGCCCGTGCCGCTGGAGGTGCTGCGGCATCTCTTCACCGAGTCTGACCGCTTCAAGCTTGGCAATATCCGCTGGGACACGTTCCAGTTCTTCGAGCTGTCGGAGGAGTCGTTCCGCGCCGTCATGCGCGGCGTGAAGCTCACCAATGCCAAGAGGCGCCGGCTGCTGGACTAACCGCTAGCCTCGCCGGCCGTTGACCGCCCAGACAACCGTATGCGACGCGCTCGCGCAGCCAGCCTCTTGCCTCAGCGTGAGCGATTCCACCGCCGTGATCGTCTCGGCGCTTGCCTTGCCGAGCAGCGTGCCGCCGTAGCTGCCAGCGCCCGACCGCAGCAACATGCTGCCCGAACCCGAGGCGCGGAACGTGCCGTCGGGCTCCATCCTGCCGTTGTAGACGCGCTGCCCCGTGCCGGTCGCCCCTTGCGCCGTGAGTGTCGCGATGAGCGAGGTGCCATCGGCCTTGCCCGACAGCACCAGCGTTCCGGTGAAGGCCGATGCTCCGCAGTCGTCCTGCGTCACGACGCCTTGGACGGCGTACGTGCCATGAAGGGCGCTCACGTCGGTTCCTTCCGGCGGGCCGTCGTCGATGAGGCCGCAAGCCGCGACAATCGAGGCCGCCGCGATGGCGACGGCCAGTCCGACGAGACGACGCATCAGGTGCTCCGTGGCGCCTTGTAATCGCCGCGGGTGCCCCCGCGCTTCTCCAGCAGGCGCACCTCGCCGATGGTCATGCCGCGGTCCACGGCCTTGCACATGTCGTAGATCGCCAGGGCGGCCACGCTCACGGCCGCCAGGGCCTCCATCTCCACGCCTGTCTTGGCCGTGGTGTGCGCGGTGCCCGTGATGACGACGCGCCCGGCGGCGTCCGGGGCGAAGTCGACGCCCACGTGCGACAGCGGAACCTGGTGGGCCAGCGGTATCAGGTCCCAGGTGCGCTTGGCCGCCGCGATGCCCGCCAGCCGCGCCACGGTGAACACGTCACCCTTCTCCATCTGCCCGCGCAGCACCAGGTTCAGCGTCTCGGGGCGCATCGACACCACGCCCGATGCGATGGCGACACGCTCGGTGTCCGGCTTGCCGCCCACGTCGACCATCGCCGCCCTGCCATGCTCATCGAGGTGGGTCAGGCGAGGAGCGGCGGGCGATGGCGGGTCGCTCGGCGGCGGCGCCCCGCCATGCTCGTCGAGGTGGGTCATCTCGCGCTCGGTCGACATGCGCTCATCCCCTTCCCGCGCCGGGCCTGCCTGGTCGAGAAGGGGCCGGCCTTTTCCCATGAACTTCTTGGCCTCCGCCACCGCGAGCCGGTCGGCCTCCTCGTTCAGCGCGTGGCCGTTGTGCCCGCGCACCCACCGCCACGCTACCTTGCGCTCCTTCACGAGCGCGTCCAGCCGGGGCCACAGGTCTTGGTTGGCGTTGCGCTTCCAGTTGCGCGTCATTGTGTTGACGACGTACTCGCTGTCGCTATGCACCGTCACCGTTGCGCCCTTGGGCGTGGCCTCCAGCCCGCGAATGGCGGCCGTCATCTCCATGCGATTATTGGTCGTCCGCGGCTCGCCGCCCGACAACCGCCGGCCATGCGCGACATCGCCGTCGGTCATCACGATGGCCCCCCAGCCGCCGGGGCCGGGATTGCCGATGCACGCGCCGTCCGTGTAGATGTCGATCATCAATATCAAAACTCGACCCGATAAGTTACGATTCCGCGCCAAGCTGAAGCCAGAGATTCTTACTCAACGGTGGATCGCGTGAACGACAACATAGTCTCCATCGCGCTAGACCGCTTCGAGCGATTGCTCAGATTTGGATTCCCTGGCCTTATGTTCTGGGGATTGATGCCGTTCGCGATCACGTCAATGCCTGACGGAACAGACTTAACGGTCGCATATAACAAGATTTACTCAAATGTGAACACATTTGGACACTTGGCGATAATACTAACCTCTGGGCTCGCGATTTACATCATCGAGCGATATCTAGTCCACTAACCGTTCCTCGCATTTGTCTTGGTAGGTCGAATGAGAGTCGGAGCAGTTGTGAACTTCCAATCGGAGGAAGACACGTATCCACCCAAGAGCAAGTCGCTTTGCGCGTACCCGGCATCAAACGGACGGCTCCTGTGGACACGATTTGGACTACGCCCTACAGATTCGGCAGAGGGCGCTGAGGCCAGATTCCATAACTACATGGCGAATAGGATGGCTTGGATTCACTCGCTGGGAAGCCTCTGGATAGTTAGCGGTGCCGTCCTTAGCGTAGGGCGTTGTGTGCAGGAATCCGTTATTCATAGGATTCCTGTGTGCACTTGGGCATTGATGCTGGTGGTCGTACTCCTAATGGCGGTTGCCTGGTGCTGGCACTCGACCATTGCGGCCCGCGCGGAACAATGGCATTTCCAGGACGTGAGGCATCGGTAATATCTACCCCCCGATCTGATACATCTCGATCTTGCGCCCGGCGCCGCGCGCGCGGAGCTCCGCACGCAGCTCGCTATAGCGGTCGGCGCGGCCTCGCCAGATGCCGGCGATCAGCGACCGCAGCTCATCGTCGGGGATGCCGGCACGCAGCGGCGCGCGCAGGTCGCGGCCCTTGCTGGCGAAAAGGCACGTGAACAGCTGACCTTCCGGCGACAGGCGCATGCGCGTGCAATCTCCGCAAAACGGCTGCAACACGGACGAGATGAAACCGACCTCGCCGGCGCCGTCCTTGTAGCGCCAGCGCTCCGCCACCTCGCCGCGGTAGTTCGGCGCCAACGGCTCGATCGGATACACCGCGTCGATTCGCTCCACCAGCTCGCGCGACGGCACCACGTCCTCCGCGCGCCAGCCGTTGATGTTGCCGACGTCCATGTACTCGATGAAGCGCGGGATATGGCCGGTGCCCCGGAAGTGCTCCGCCAGCGCCAGCACGCCATCGTCGTTCACCCCGCGCTGCACCACGCTGTTGATCTTGATGGGCGAAAGGCCCACGTGTTCGGCCGCCGCGATCCCTTCCAGCACACGTTCGGGCCCGTGGCCGCGCCCGTTCATCCGCCCGAACGTCTCCGGGTCTAGGCTGTCGAGGCTCACCGTCACCCTGCGCAACCCCGCATCGCGCAACGCCTCCGCCTGCTCCGCCAGCAAGAACCCGTTCGTCGTCAGCGTCAGATCGTCGATGCCGTCGATGCGCGACAGCAGCGCCACCAGATTGTGCAGGTCCTGGCGCACCAGCGGCTCGCCACCCGTGATGCGGACCTTCCGCACGCCAAGGTCGACGAACGCATGCGTCACGCGCGCAATCTCTTCGTAACTGAGCAGCGCCGTCCTCGGCAAGAAGCGATAGCGCTCGCCGTAGACCTCGGCGGGCATGCAGTAGGTGCAACGGAAGTTGCAGCGGTCCGTGACCGATATCCGCAAGTCGTGGAGCGGCCGGTTGAGCTTGTCCACCGGCGGGGGGTCTATGACCATGGCTAACCTGCCGCCGCCTGCCCGGCGAGGGACCGTAGATAGGCCACCGCCTGCCGCAACGCGTGGCCGCGGTGGCTGAACGCATCCTTCACGTCCGCCTGCATCTGCGCGATGGTCATGCCGTGCGCGGGCGAATAGAAAATTGGATCGTAGCCGAAGCCCTTGTCGCCCAGCGGGTCACGCGCGACGACGCCCTTGCAGGTGCCTTCGAACGCCTCCTCGCGGCCGTCCGGCCACACCATCGCAATCGCGGCGACATAGCGGCAGCCACGCGCGCCGTCAGGCACCGCTCGCAACTCGCGCAGCAGCAACCGAGTGCGGCCCGCGTCGTCGAGGCCCGGCCCACCGTATCGCGCCGAGTGCAGCCCCGGCCTGCCATCCAGCGCGGCGACCTCGATGCCCGAGTCGTCGGCTATCGCCGGCATTCCGCTAGCCTGTGCGAACGCGCGCGCCTTCAATAGCGCGTTTTGACGATACGTCGTCCCATCCTCCGCTACGTCCAGCCGGAGGCCCAATTCCCTCGGAGCGACGAGGTTAATCGACGGGTCGCCGATGATACGGTTGAACTCGACGACCTTGTGGGCATTGTTCGTGGCGATCAGCAGCCGGTGCCTCATGGGGTCATGATAGCACCGGGCCGATGGCGGTTCATGCCGTAGGACTGATATGAGACGTGTCATATCTATTGACTCTTATTAAGTGCGCCTGTAAGATGCGGCTGCCAGCGATAGGGCTGGCGCGAATCATCGAAAGGAATTCGTGTAGGAGGTGGAAGCCATGATGATGGAACGCTGGGACCCATTCCGCGAGATGCATCGCATGGAGCGCATGATGAACCGGCTGTGGGGCAATGGGCCGGCCACGACCGAGAGCGAGATCGAAACGTGGAGCATCCAGTTGGACGTGAAGCAGGAGGGCGACAACTTGCTCGTCCGCGCCGCGGTCCCCGGGGTGAAGCCTGACGACATCAACGTGACCTTCGAGGATGGCATCCTCACCATCAAGGGACAGACCTCCGAGGAGGAGGAGCGCAAGAAGGGCGAGTACCTCTTGCGCGAGCGCCTCGCCGGATCGTTCTACCGGGCCGTGCGCCTGCCCGACAACGTCGACTCCGACAAGGCGCAGAGCATCTACGAGAACGGCGAGGTGACCATCGCCTTCCCGCGTCAGGAGTCGAAGAAGGCCAAGCAGCTCAAGATCGAGGCCCGGCGTGGCAGCCAGCAGAAGCAGGTCACCGGCAAGCAATAGGCAGCGTGATCTCCATCGCGGTTCGACTCTCGCGAAGGCGGCCATGGGTTCCATGGCCGCCTTCGCCGTTCTCCGCCGTTCGCGCGATGCCGCCCTCTCCCTGCGTCAATGCCGCCCACGACAGCCCACCGTGCCGTTCCGACCTCCCCTTGCTATACTCACCTGCTGAACGCCATCGACAAGCAAGCCACATCATGACGACGTCCGCCTTCGCCGACCTCAACGCCTTGCGCGACGCCGCCACGCGCGAGCTCGACGCTGCCGTCGACGCGGCCGCCCTCGAAGCGTGGCGCGTTGCCTACCTCGGCCGCTCCGGCAAAATCACCGGCGTCCTCCGTGGCATCGCCGCCGTGCCGGCCGATCAGCGCCGCGTATTCGGCGCCGCCGCCAATGAGATCAAGGTCGCGCTTGAGCAACGGTTCGAGGCGCGTCAGGCCGACCTCGAACGCGGAGCCCTCTCGGCGCTGGCCTCCGACGCCATCGACATCACATTGCCGGGGCGCCCGGTCGACATGGGCCGCCTGCACCCGACCACCATCGTCATCCGCGAGATCTGCGGGATATTTCAGAGCATGGGCTTCCAGGTAGTGGAGGGCCCCGAGGTGGAGTGGGACAAATACAACTTCGAGGCGCTGAACATCCCCAAGGACCACCCGGCGCGCGACAAGTGGGACACCATTTGGGTGGACGCCAACAAGGACGTCGAGGGCCGTTTCACCACCCTTCTCCGCACGCACAACTCGCCGATGCAAGCGCGCGTGATGGAGACGAACCAGCCGCCCATCCGCGTCGTCGTGCCCGGCAAGTGCTTCCGCTACGAGGCGACCGACGCCACCCACGAGTCGCAGTTCTTTCAAGTCGAGGGCCTCGTCGTGGACGAGGGCGTGAGCTTCGCCAACCTCAAGCACACGCTCTATGAGTTCGCCCGGCGCCTCTTCGGCGGCGACCGCAAGGTGCGCTTCCGATGCGACTTCTTCCCCTTCGTCGAGCCCGGCGTTGATATGTCGATCGACTGCTTCAAGTGCGGCGGCCGCGACCCCGCGTGCCGTATCTGCCGCGGTTCCGGTTGGATCGAGATCATGGGCGCCGGCATGGTGCACCCCAACGTCTTACGCAACGTCGGATACGATCCGGCAAGGGTCAGTGGGTTCGCGTTCGGCATGGGCCCGGAGCGCATCGCGATGCTGAAATACGGCATCGACGACATCCGCCTCTTCTATGCGAACGACATCCGGTTCCTGCGCCAGTTTTAGCTGTCCCGGCCGCGGTGGGCTGCGCGTGCCGCGACCCAAGGAGCGTTTGCTTCACCATGAAAGTCCCGCTGTCCTGGCTCGCTGACTACGTCCCGCTCAAGCTCCCGCCCGTCGAGCTCGCCCACCGCCTAACGATGGCGGGCATCGAGACCACCTTCGTGCCCGGCAAGGACGCCGAGTGGGGGCCGGTTTACGTCGGCGAGGTCGTGCGTCTCGAAAAGCACCCCAACGCCGACCGCCTGCGTCTCGCGACTGTGAGCATCGGCGGCGAAACGCTGCGCGTCGTCTGCGGCGCGCCGAACATCGCCCAAGGCCAGCGCATCGCCTTCGCGAAGACCGGCGCCCGCCTCACCGACAGCCACACCGGCACGCCGATGACGCTCGGCGCCGCCAAAATCCGCGGCGTCGAAAGCCAGGGCATGGTGTGCTCCGAGCGCGAGCTTGGCCTTGGCAACGACCACGACGGCATCCTCGTCCTGCCACCCAACGCGCCCATCGGCACGCCACTGGCCGACTACCTTTCCGACGCCCACCTCGACATCGAGGTCACCACCAACCGCGGCGACTGCCTGTCCGTGCTTGGCGTCGCGCGCGAGGTCGGCGCCATCACCGGCGTGCCCGTCCCCGAGCCATCCCTGGACTACCCCGAGGGCACCGAGCCGGTGTCGAGCGCCGTCCGCGTCCAGATCGACGCACCGGACCTATGCAGCCGATATCTGGCCGCCGTCATCAAGGGCGTGAAGGTCGGCCCATCGCCGGAGTGGCTGCAACAACGCCTGAAGCAAGCAGGCCTGCGCCCCATCAACAACGTCGTCGACGCCACCAACTACGTGATGCTGGAATACGGCCAGCCGCTCCACGCCTTCGACCTGCGCCAGGTGCGCCGCGATACCATCGTCGTGCGGCAGGCGCGGCCCGGCGAGCGGTTCACGACCCTCGACGGCGTGGAGCACACACTCCAGCCGCCCATGCTGCTCATCGCCGACCCCGAGCGCGCCATCGCCCTCGCCGGCGTGATGGGCGGTGCCAACAGCGAGATGACCGAGGCAACCACCGACGTGCTGCTGGAGTCGGCGACGTTCAACGGCATCAACATCCGCCGCACCGCGCAGCAGCTCAAGCTCCGCACCGAAGCCTCGACCCGCTTCGAGAAGGGCTTGCAGTCCGAGCTGGCAGGCCGCGCCGTGCGCCGCGCGGCGCGGCTCATCCTGCGGACCGCCGGTGGCGCCGCAATGCGTGGGATCGCCGATGCCTTCCCCGCCGCAGGGCCCGCGAACAGGCTGCGCCTTTCGCGCTCCGGCATGACTCGACTCATCGGCACGGCGGCGCTGTTCGACGGCATCCCCGGTCGGGCGCCGGGCGCGGGCGAGGTGCTACGCGCGCTGGGCTTCGCCGTCCAGCAGGCCGGCCACGACGCGCTCACCGTCACGCCGCCCTACTGGCGCAGCGATATCGCGATCGAGGAGGACGTGATCGAGGAGGTCGCGCGAATCGTCGGCTACGACAATGTACCGGCCGAACCCTTGGCTGGCCGCATGCCCGCGACGCTGACACAGCCGCTCCGCGAGCTTCGTGAGCGCGTGAAGGACCTGCTCGTCGACGCCGGCATGCAGGAAACCATCTCCTACAGCCTCATCGGCCACCGCACCTTGGAGCAGGCGTTGGCTGTCGGCCCCGGCAAGCCGGAACCGTTGCGGGCCGCCAACCCCTTGAGCCGCGAGCAGGAGTATCTGCGGACGTCGCTGCGCGGCAACCTGCTCCGCACGCTGGCGGCGGCGCTGCGCGTGCCACCGGGCGGCGCGCGTATCTTCGAAGCCGGCCGCGTCTATATCCCCCGCGCCGAGGACCTGCCGGACGAACGGGAGATCGTCGCCGGCGCGCTGGCTGGGACGCGCGGCGACTCCCTCTGGGAAAAGGGCGCCGATCCGTTCGACTTCCACGACGCGAAGGGCGTCGTGGAATCGGTGCTGGCCCGCCTCGGCCTCGACGCGGCATTCGAGCGTGCCGAGGACGACCTGCTCCACCCCGGGCGCACCGCCCGCATCACGGTCGACGGGGAGGCGGTCGGCGTGCTCGGCGAGCTGCATCCGCTCGTCACGCGCACGTTCGACCTGACCGTCGCCAAGGTCGCCTTCTTCGAGATCGACCTGAACACGCTCCAACCGCGCGTGCCCTGGCTTACGACGGCCTTCAAACCCTTCTCGCGCCTCCCGTCGGCCGACCGCGACGTCGCCCTGCTCGTCGACGAGTCGGTGCCCGCCGGGCGCGTGCAACGCTTCCTCGAAGACCATCCGCTGGTCCGCCGCGTGGCCCTGTTCGACCGTTTCGTCGGCAAGGGGCTGCCCGCCGGCAAGCTGTCACTGGCCTACCGCCTCGAGTTTCAGTCCGGCGCGGGCACGTTGAGCGCCGAGCAGGTCAACGAGGCCATGAGCAGCCTGCTCCAACGCCTCCAGGCCGAGACGGGCGCCACGTTGCGCGCGTAGTCCCACGGTTGTAAGAATCGCCGAAATCACCGATAACGGCTGGTGCGAGTGACGTCATGACCGAGCACGCCCACTTCCATCCACGACGCCCTGACATGCTCAGTGTCGAGCAGGCGCTCGAACGCGTGCTCGCGCTCGTCCACCGCCTGCCCGCCGCGCGCGTGCCGCTGCTCGACGCCGACGGCCTCGTCCTCGCCGAGGACATCGCCGCCCCGTTCGACATTCCAACGCTCGCCAACTCCGGCATGGACGGCTATGCGGTCCGCTCCGTCGACGTGCGCGCGGCGACCGAGGCATCGCCGGTCATCCTGCGCGTGGCCGGTCAGGTCCGCGCGGGCGAGCTGCCGGCCGGCACCGTCGAGCGCGGCACGTCGTACCGCATCATGACCGGGGCGCCCATGCCGCCCGGCGCCGACGCCGTCGTCCCGTGGGAAGCGACGGACGAAACGCAGCGGCGGAAAGCCGGCGGCCCCATCGCCGCCATCGCCATCAAACATGCGCCGTCGCCCAACGAAAACGTGCGCCCCGCCGGCGAGGACGTCCGCCGCGGGTCGCTGCTCATGCAATCAGGCCATGTCCTCACGCCACCCGCCATCGGCGTGCTCGCCTCGTTCGGCCTTGCCACGGTGCCTGTCATCCGGCGCCCGCGCGTCGCCATCCTCGCCACCGGCGACGAGGTGCTGACTCCCGGCGAGGCTCCGCAGTCGGGGCGTCTGTTCGACAGCAACTCCTACGCCACCGCCGCGGCCGTGCGCCGTTGGGGCGGCGAGCCGGTGCTGCTCGGCATCGCGCGCGACAACATGGACTCGTTGCGGGCGAAGCTGCGGGCCGGCCTCGACGCCGACTTGCTGCTCACGTCCGCCGGGGTCAGCGCCGGTGCGTTCGACATGGTGAAGGAGGCGCTGACCGAGATCGGCGCGATCGACTTCTGGTCGGTCCGCATGCGGCCGTCCCGGCCCATCGCGTTCGGCCTGCTGCGCGCCCCCGATGGCCGCCAAGTGCCGCACTTGGGCCTTCCGGGGAACCCGGTGAGCGCCTTGGTCGCCATGGTCGAGTTCGGCAGGCCGGCGCTCGCGAAAATGATGGGGCGAGATGCGACGCCCCTGCCGACGGTTCAGGCCGTGCTCGACGCCCAGGTGACGAATCCCGACGGGCGCCGCGTGTTCGCGCGCGTCATGCTGGAACGGCGCGGCGGTATGCTGCACGCCCGCCCCACGGGCGCGCAGGGATCGAATCTGCTAACGTCCATGGTGCTCGCGCACGGACTGGCGATCTGCCACGAAGACACCCCCCGGCGCGAGGCCGGGGAAACGGTCACCGTGCACGTCCTTGACTGGCTCAACCACGCCCACCTGTGGGCGGGCCCTCCCGTGCTTACCTAACTCCGCGAGGTGATTTGAATGGCGACAACGCAAGCAGTGGAAGCGCCTACCGGACGGAAAGACCCCGTTTTCAGCATCGACCCCAAGCAGATCGAGGCCAAGGGGCGCCAGATCGGCGTGGTCGTCGGCAATCGTCTCTGCCCCGGCGCCATCGCTCGCTTGAAAAAAGGGACATCCCCGCGCGGCGCCGGCTTCGAGGAGCTGCGGAGGCTCGCCCGCGACTATTGCTCGAAGGATCCGGATTTCCTCTCGCCGCGCCTGCCGGTGCTGGAGGCGGCGTTCCGCCTGCTGCTCGCGTCGCCGCAAAATCAGCTGTCGCTCAGCGACATATTGCAGCAGCTCACCGAGATTTGGATAACGGCCTCGTGGCCGCGCCATATTTCGCAAGAGGCGTTGGAGCGCGTGCTGCGCGGCCCCAACGAGTACGGCATCCTCGTCGCCGACGAGTAGCTATCGGCCTCGCCAGAGATAGCGACTGATAGCGCCCACCCTGCGGAAGCCAATCCGCTCGTAGAGGCCGGCCGTCATCTCGCTCGCGATCAGGACGCCCGCTCGGAAACCGAGCTCGCGGCCATCCTGCATGGCGCGCACCGTGAGCGCGGTGCCGATGCCTTTACCGCGCGCCTCCCCGACCACGGCCAAGGTCATGAGGCCGGCGAGTCCGCCGGTGGGCACCAGCATCGCGATGCCGGCCGGCTTGCCATAGTACCAGCCGACGTACATCACCCAAGGCGTCACCGGCGATTCCAGGCGCCGCGCGGCCTCCGCCCATGACAGGCCTTCGTACTCCGGGTGCCCGAACGCGGCATTGAACGCACGCGCCCATGCCTCCTCGCCTTCCTGGTCGGTCACGCGCAATACGGCGAGGCCCGGCACCTTGGGCGGCTCCGGCAACCGCGCGAGATCGATCCCCATTGTCGGCGCGTCGACGGCGTGCGGCAGCAGGCCCTTCGCGAGCAGCGTCGCCCCGAGGTCGCGTGGCTCGGTCGTCGGCCCCACCCACCAGTACCAATAGGGAACATGATGCTCGGCCTGGTGGGCGATCATCCGGTTCACGGCCTCCTCGACCTGCCCCGGCGCGAGACGGGTTCGGGCGACGGCATTGAACACCGGGCTGGGCACACCCGGCAGGCGCAGTCGCGCGAACGCATCGCTCGCCTCGTACACGGCGCCGGGGATCCCGCGAAACGCCTCCAGCATGCCGTGGATGTTGGCCTCCGCCGCCAGCTCCAAGCCGCGCGTGGACAGGTCCGTCACGATCTCATCCATCGATGGCTCCAGCGGACAGGGCTAACGACACGGAGGGGCTCCCCTGGGGAGCCCCTCCGTTCTCATCGCATTGGTGGCGGGAAGCGGCTAAGCAGCGGCGGCCAATTGGGCCTTCGCCGTCTCGGCCAGCCGCGCGAAACCGGCCGCATCGTTCATCGCCAGGTCGGCCAGCACCTTGCGGTCGATGCTCACGTCGGCCACCTTAAGCCCATGGATGAGGGTGCTGTAGGTCATGCCGTGCTCCTTCGCCGCCGCGCCAATGCGGACGATCCAGAGCCGGCGCACGTCGCCCTTCAGCTCGCGGCGGTGCCGGTACGAGTACGACATCGCCTTGAGCAGCGCCTCGTGGGCGCGGCGGTACAGCAGATGCTTCGATCCGCGGAACCCGCGTGTTTGCGCGAGCACCTTCTTATGACGTTGATGCGCGGCCACACCGCGCTTGACACGTGCCACGGGATTCCTCCGTTCGCTTACTTACTTCGCCAGGGTCGGGACCAAGCGCTTCAAGCGCTTCTCATCGCTGGGGTGCACCGGCTGCTTCGCGTCATACGTGCCTCGCACGGCCTTCGACTTATTGCGGCGCAGGTGGCTGCTGCCCCGCTTCATGCGGCGCAGCTTGCCCGTGCCCGTCACGCTCAGGCGCTGGGCCGCGCCCTTGTGGGTCTTCATCTTCGGCATCGTTAGCTCACCTTTTCTATGTCGGGCACGTCGCTGGAGGTGTATTGCGGTTTCGCGGCCACCTTGGCGGGCGCCAGCAGAATGCTCATCATACGCCCTTCCAGGTTCGGCGCTTGCTCCAGCTTGGCGTCTTCCTTCAAACCCTCCGCCACGCGCTTCAGCAGGGCCACCGCCAGTTCGGGGTGGTCCATCTCGCGGCCGCGGAACATCACCGAAACCTTCACCTTCGCGCCTTCGCCCAGCAGCTTGCGCGCGAGTCGCTCCTTCGCGTCGAAGTCATGCTGGCCGATGCGCGGGCGGAACCGCACCTCACGCACTGCGCTTGGCTTGTGCGTCCGGCGTACCTCTTTTTCCTTCGTCGACTGGATGTACTTGAACTTGCCGTAATCCAGGATGCGGCAAACCGGAGGCACGGAGTTCGGAGCCACTTCCACCAGATCGAGACCCCGGTCGGTCGCCAGCGCCAGCGCCTGCCTCGTCGGCATCACGCCAAGCTGCGTCCCTTGGTCGTCGATCAAGCGGACCTCCGGAACCCGTATACGCTCGTTGATGCGGTATTCGTTAGCGATTGTCTCCCACCTTTCCGTGATGGAACCAAACGGGGCGTCCCACGGAGCCGGGACACCCCTGCGTACCGAGAATTTATAGCATATCGCGTGCCGTGTCGTAAAGGCCGTGACCGTTCTCACGGCCACGCGCGCGGCATCCGATGAGACGCCGTCTCGCCCTGGCGGACGCCGCGCGGCTGGCTACGCTCGGCGCCCTAACAGCATCCGCCGGCGCAGTCGCAAGGGCCATCGCACGGGCAACCGCCCACGACGACAAGTGTTTTCAACATCGCGCACCTCCATTCCCTGTCGATTCCCGTTCACGCCGGATCGATCCCACGAAGGCCGCGACTTGGCCGATGCGCGGCCGGTTGACGGCGTAGTACACCCACAGCCCGCGCTTCTCCCATTCCACCAGGCCCGCCTCGCGGAGTTGTTTCAGATGGTGCGAGATCGTCGGCTGCCCCAGCGGAAAGGCGGTGTTGATCTCGCACACGCACAGCGGCACGTCTTGCGCCGCCAGCAACGCGAGAATGCCGATCCGCGTGGGGTCGCTCAATGCCGCGAATGTCCGCGCGTGCTCCACCGCCTCGGCGTCGCTCACGTGGGATGGCGCGAGGGCGATGCAGCAGCCGGCGCCGCGCACGGGCTCCGGCCGGATCGCATTGATGATTTTCAATGTATCCATGTGAGCATCCTGCCAGAATGCATTGATATTTGTCAATGCATTCTGGCAGCAGTCGCAATCGCGGCGATGTCCCGCCGACCGAGCGCATCAATGGATGACGAGGGACCCGGCGACACGCGCGTCGCGTGCCGTTGGGCCGACGTCTCACACCGACTCGGCGCGTTGGCCCAGCTTCCGCTCCGTGCCCTTCAACAGGCGCCCGATGTTATCGCGGTGCATCCACACGATGAGCGTGCCGCAGCCCACCGCGTAGACCAGATACGCCGTTGGCGCCATGCCCACCACGACGAACGCAGCGAACGCCACCACCACCGCCGTGACGCCCAGCACCGAGCCCAGCGAGATGTAGCGCGTCGCGGCGACCACGGGGATGAAAACGCCAAGGCCCACGATCGCCGTCCACGGCACCAGCACCGCCGTCGTCGCCATGCCAGTCACGATCCCGCGGCCGCCGCGGAAGCCCGCGAACACGGGCCAGATGTGCCCGACGATGACTGCCGCCGCCGCCGATGCGTGCACCGCCGAATCGTCGGTCAACAGCCGCGCGAGCGAGACCATCGCGAACGCCTTCGACGCGTCCGCCGCGAACACGACGATGGCCGCCGTCCTGCCCGCGGTGCGTAGCACGTTGGTCATGCCCGTCTTGCCGCTGCCATAGCGGCGCACGTCGACGCCCTTCACCACCTTCACGATGATGAGGCCCCACGGCACGCTGCCCGCCAAGTAGGCGAGTGGCACCAGCCACCACGGGCTCACCGATTGCCCCTCCCACGGGGTGGCGTCAGGCGGCCCTCCCGGCGGTGGGCTGCCGCCGGCGGCGGCGCGTTCTCCGGCGCCCGGGGCCGCGTCGGCCCCTGCTTCGCCACCCGCTGCTGCCCCACGACGTGGATCTTCCCGCGACCGCGAAACTCGATCCGCAGGTGCGTGCCGTCGAAATTGAAGTGCTCGCGCAACGAGTTCTCGATATACCGCTCATACGAGAAATGCACCGCGTCCGGCTTGTTCACGGCGAACACGAACGTTGGCGGCCGGATGGCGGTCTGCTCGATGCGGTAGATTTTCACGCCGCGCGGCGGCAGGTGCTTGGAGATCGCGTTGAACATCGCCTGGGACAAATCGTCCGGGTCCACCCACTGAGCCCGCCGCTCGTGAACGGCGAACGCCGTCCGCACCAGCTGGCGCACGCCCGTGCCGTTGACCGCCGAAGTGCACACCACGGGCACGTGGTCCATGAACTTGAGGCGCTCCAACACCTGCGCCTTCGTCACTTTCATCTCGTCGGGCGTTGCCTCCACCAAGTCCATCTTATTGATGGCGACCACCACGCCCTTGAACGACGCCATCACCTGCCCGGCGATGTGCAGGTCCTGCGCCGTCACCATCTCCATCGTGTCCAGCACGACGATGGCGACATCGCTTCGCTCGATCGCGCGGGCGGCACGCAGCACGCTATAGGTCTCGATGCCCGTCTCCACGTGGCCGCGGCGGCGCATCCCCGCCGTGTCGATCAGCACCACGTCCTTGCCCTCGAACGTGTAGAGCGTGTCCAGCGCGTCGCGCGTCGTGCCCGCGACCTCGCTCACGATTGACCGCTCCATGCCGAGTATCGCGTTGACGAGGGCCGACTTGCCGACGTTGGGGCGGCCCACCAGCGCGAAGTGCGGCAGCTCGGGGGCGGGCTCCGCCTCCGACTCCGACGGCGGCGGCAGCAGGCGCAGCACCGCGTCCAGCACGTCGTCGATGCCGCGCCGGTGCAGCGCGCTCACCGCCACCGGCTCGCCAAGGCCCAGTGTGTAGAGGTCGGCGGCCAGCATCTCCTGCCGCTCGCTGTCGGCCTTGTTCGCCACCAGCACCACCGGCTTCCGCGCGCGGCGCAGCCGCCGCGCCACCTCCGCGTCGTCCGGCGTCACGCCTTCGACGATGTCGGCGACGAAGAGCACCGCGTCCGCATCGGTGATCGCCTCGTCGGCTTGCGCCGTGATGTTCGCTTGCATATCGGACTCGGGCGCCTCGACGATGCCGCCCGTATCGACGAGCAGCAGGTGGCGGCCCGCGTGCTCGATCTCCGAGAACACCCGATCACGCGTCGTGCCGGCGACCTCGGAAACGATGGCGGCGCGCTGCCGCAAGAGGGCGTTGAAAAGGCTGGACTTGCCGACGTTCGGCCGGCCGACGATCGCGACGAGCGGCTTGCCGGGCAGCCGTGGCGTCGTATGGAACGGCTCGCGGGACATGGTCATGGAACGGTCCTATTCCCCAGCGACGAGCAGGCGGAGCACCGCCTTCTGCGCGTGAAGCCGGTTTTCAGCCTGGTCGATCGCCGCCGATTGGTGCTGCGCCAGCATGCCGGCCGGCACCTCTTCTCCATAGTGGGCCGGCATCGGATGCATCAAGATAGCCGTGGGCTTCGCCTTCGCCAGCAACGCCTCGTTCACCTGGAAGTCCTGGAAATCAGCGCGCCGCAGCTGCGCCTCCTCCTCTTGGCCCATGCTCGTCCACACGTCGGTGTAGACAACGTCGGCTCCACGCACCGCCGCCGCGGGGTCTTGGCCGTGGTCGGCTATGGCGTCGCGCCGGTGTTGGAAGCGGCTGGAGATCGCCCCGATCGCCTCCGCCGAGAACCCGTAACCAGATGGTGAGGCGATCCTGAAGTTCGCGCCGGTGGCCGCGCATGCCAGGGCCAGACTCAGTGCGCAGTTGTTCGCATCCCCCACGTAGGCGACGCTCACGTCGTCCAGCTTCCCGAACCGCTCGCGAATCGTCAGCACGTCCGCCAATGCCTGGCATGGATGCTCCAGGTCCGACAGCGCGTTAATCACGGGCACCGTCGCGGCCGATGCGAGGCGCACCAGACTACGGTGCGCGAACACGCGCGCCACGATGGCACCCGCCCAACGCGACAATATCTGCGCCACGTCCTCCACCGGCTCGCGCTTGTCGAGGCCGACCTCATCCCGGCCAAGGTAAATCGGGTGTCCGCCCAACTCGGCCACGGCGATGTCGAACGACACCTTGGTCCGTAACGACGGCTTCTCGAACAGCAGCACGACACTCTTGCCACCCAGCGGCGCACCGCTGACCGCCCGGCGCTTGTAGAGCGCCGCCGCGTCAAGGAGGTCGCGAACATCGCCGTCCGTCAGATCGTTCATCGAGAGAAGATCGGTCGGCATGGGGAACCTTCAGGGAGCATGATTCATGGCCGTGAAGCCGTAGGACGGTAGTATAACAGACGAATCGGCACCGGCCGAAACGCGAGTCGCATCTGAAGCGTGGGATGCAATGGATCGTCGTCATCAGGCCGACCGAAGGAGTGTCCATGCGCCGCCGGTTCCCCTGGCTCGCACCCGTCGGCGTGCTGGTCGCGCTGCTCCTTGCCGCCTGTGCCGGCGCTCCCGCCCCCACGCCGACGCCCACCGCCTCCCCGGCTCCCGCCATCGAGCCAACCGGCAACGTCGGCGGCCGCGTCGGCGACCGCGCGCCCGAGTTCAAGGGCATTACCGGCTGGGTCAACTCCGATCCACTCACGATGGAGTCGTTGCGCGGCAAGGTCGTCCTCTTCGACTTCTGGACCTACACCTGCGTCAACTGCCTGCGCACGCTGCCCTACATCAGGGAGTGGCACGCCCGGTACGCCGACAGGGGCCTCGTCATCGTCGGCGTCCATGCGCCCGAGTTCGAGTTCGAGAAGGTCACCGCCAATGTCGTCAAGGCGTCGAGGGATTTCGGCCTTCGGTACCCGGTCGCCCAGGACAACGACTTCGCTACCTGGTCGGCCTACGGCAACCGATACTGGCCCTCCAAGTATCTCGTCGACAAGGATGGCTTCGTGGCCTTCACGCACTTCGGCGAAGGCGCCTACGCGGAGACGGAGGAGAAGATACGCGAGCTGCTGACCGCCGCCGGCGCCGACCTGTCCGGCGTGCCTGCCGCCAACTTGCCCGAGCCCGTGGCCGACCCTCGCGCCTACGGCTCCGAGCCGGAGACACGCGTGACGCGTGAGCTCTATGGCGGCTTCCTGCGAAACCACTCCCTCACCGGGCTCTACGTGGCCGACGCCCGCTACTACGACGGCCCGGATCAGGTGCTGGAATACACCGATCCCGGCCGCTACCTGAACCATCACATCTACCTGCAAGGCCTCTGGCGCAATGGCGCCGAGGCGCTACACCACGCCCGCGCGACGGCGAACCATGAGGATTACATCGTCATCAAGTTACACGCCTCCAGCGTCAACGCCGTCATCGAGCCGCGGACGGAAGTGCCCTTCGACGTGCGCGTCGTCATCGACGGCCACCCCCTCACACCGGATGAAGCCGGCGAGGACATGACCTTCATCGACGGCCACAGCATCGTCCGTGTCACGGAGCCGCGCATGTATTCCATCGTCACTCTCGACACCTTCGAGGGCCATGAGCTCAAGCTAAGCTCCAACTCCGAATCCTTCTCACTCTTCGCCTTCACCTTCGGCGCCTATGTTCCGCAGTAGCCACGCGCTGTCCACCATTCTCGCAATCGCCGCGATGCTTCTCGGGGCTTGCGGCGGCTCGCCACCATCCACCGGCCTCACCCCATCGCCGGCCGACGAGGCGCACACGAGCGTCCGCCTCGAGCCCATCCTCGCCACGAAGCTCCTCCGCGTCGGAACACAGCGCGTGGCGTTCATCCTCGCCTCCGATGCCAGCCTCATCACCGCGCCAATCGCGACCGTTCACTCGTCGCGCGCCGGCGACCCCCGCTTCGAAACCGTCACGGCCATCTTCCACCCGTGGCCCTATGGCACGCGCGGCAGTTACGCCACCGAGATGACATTCCCACGGTCGGGCGACTGGGCACTAGGGATCGAGGTCGTGGTGGCCGGCGTCACCCGGCAAGTTGCCTTGTCGATCGAGGTCGCCGAATCCGTCGGCGTACGGGAGATCGGAGCGATCGTGCCCTTCAGCGCCAGCAAGACTCTCGCATCCGTTCGAGGCGACCTCAAGAAGCTCACGACGGCCTTCGAGCCCGATCCCGAGCTCTATCGCCTCACCATTCCCGAGGCGATCATCACCGGAAAACCGACGGTCGTGGTGTTCGCGTCGCCCGCCTACTGCACGAGTCCCACCTGCGGCCCGGAGGTCGAGACGCTCTCCACGCTGCGCCAACGCCACCAGAGCAGCGCCCACTTCATCCACGTTGAGATTTATGACAACCCTGACGAGATCGCCGGCGACCTGAGCAGGGCACGGCATTCCCCGTTGCTCGACGACTGGGGCATTACCAGCATTCCGGGTTACGCGAACGAATCGTGGACATTCGTCATCGTGCCGGGCGGCCGCATTGCCGCGCGCTTCGAGGGCTATGCCACCATTGATGAGATCGAGGCCGCGCTGGCGGCCGCGAACGGCTAAACCGCCAGCAGGCCTTGCGCTTGGGCCGCTCGCCGCAACTGTTCGTCGAACGTCACCAAGGGGGCGCGTAGCGCGATCGCGATGCTCAGATAGCTGGCGTCGTACGCGGTGAGCCCGGTTTCGAGCGCGAGCGCGATGATCTCCGCGGGCGGCGCCGCCACCAGTAGCACGCGCGCATCCAGCATCGTCTCGATCGCCGGCACAAAGATGCCGGCCAGCTCGGGATGCAGCCTCGTCTTCTTCCAGCAAATATTCGCCAGCTCGTACGGCAGCAACTCCGGCGCGAAGAGCGTGGCGCCGCCGATCAGTCGGTCGGCCTCGTCGATCTCCGGCTCCGCGAAGGTGATCGCCGCGATGACCGGTGCGTCGACGACTCTATCGGTCATCGCGGTCCTCTCGGATCCATCGTGTCGACTCGCTGGGCGTCGCGAACTGCAACGCTCGTATCCGCCGAATAGCTTCGTCCATGGGCAACCGTCCGCGCCGCGTCACCCGCAGCCCGGATCTCTCGTCGATGTACGTCTCGGGCACCGCACGGTACGCCACCGCTGCATCCCCCAGCGCGCGCGCCTTCATCGCGCGCCACGGTCTCTTCAATGATGCTCATGAGTTCGCCTTGTAGTGACCGATGGTTGCGTTTCGCGCGCTCGCGCAGCCGTTCCAGCAGGTCGTCGGGGATGTTCTTGATTGACAGATTAGCAGCCAATGGTTCCGTTTATCCTCCTATATGGCTCCATATTGGCATATCTCCTTTCTCTTGCAAGCGTCGCGTCGTTTCTTGATGGATGCTTGATTTCGTGATGGAGGCGAGCCGATAGGCGCGGGCATTCCATTCGCGCCACAAGCGACGAGGGCCGGTCGGTGACCGGCTCTCGCGTGCGATTACGGATCGATATAGAGGGCGACGAGGCTATGGTTCGCGCAAGTCATTGGCGAGGGAGCGCAGCACGTCGCCGGCGATGGACGTCTCGTGCCGGTAGTTGCGGTGGCGCACCACCAGCTTCACCGGGTCCTCGCCGCGGACGATCCGCTCGGCCTGACCCGGTGACAGCTTGAACGTGACGTAATGCACCGCGCTGATCTTCTCCTCGTTGCTGTGCCCGCCCTCATATTCGCCTTCCACGCGTTCGCCGCCGATCTCTAGGACTGTGGTGCCGCCGCGGTCGATCCCCATGAAGCGGTCCAACTGCTCCTTCATCTCCGCCTGGTTCGTGATCTCCAGCAGCAGCGTGGCAATCAACTGGTTCTCGGCTGGCACCAGCGTGTTATACGTGTCGAGCTCTTCTTGAATGCGGTCGGGCTGCACGATCCGCTCCGCCCGCATCATCTCCTGGATTTGGAACCGAATAGTGTCGCGGTTCTCGAACACGAAGGTGAGCTTATCGCCCACCGGGACACGGCGGTGTCGCTTGAGCTCGATCACCCTCCGCCGGAACTCCTCGCGCTCCCGTTCGTACTGCGCGATGTCCTTCAAGTCCTGCTGCGTCAATGGCTGCATGGCTCCTCCTCTCCGTTACTTCGAGTCGGCCAGTCCATACGCTTTGGCGATCACCTGACTTGAGTGAACGGGCCGCCTGCCCGTGCCGATCTCGATGTGACGCGCCGCCAGGGGACAATCCGTCACCAGCTCCGCGGCATCCCCCTCCTTCATATTGTCATACAGCTTCTTGCCCACTTTCAGCGCCAGGGGAAAGTATTGCTTGCTCACGCCCCACACGCCGTCGTGGCCCGAGCACGCCTCCACCGATGTCACGGTCGTCCCGGGGATGATGCCCAGCAGGCGCGCCGTTGGGTTGCCCATCGCCTGCGCCCGCGTGTGACAGGCCACGTGGAAGTTCACCTGTCCGAGCTCCACCTTGAAGTCGCGCAGCAGCACCTTCTCCCGCGCCAGCTGCACCAGGTACTGGCCCATCTCGAACATGCGCTCCGACACTTTCCGCGCCAACGCTAGGTCGCTCGACATCTCCTCCCATTCGTTCTTAGCCGTGTAAGAGCACGTCGGGCCCGGCGTCACGATGTCGTATCCCTGATCCACCAGGGCACTCAGGCGCCGCAAGTTGAAGTCGGTCTTCTTGCGCGCGCCGGCATGGTCGCCAATGTCCATCATCGGCATGCCGCAGCACTGCTGCTCTGGCATCACCACCTCGACGTTGTTGTGCTCGAAGATCGCCATGCACGCGCGACCGATCTCCGGGTTGTTGTAATTCACCGTGCACGACGCGAAGAAGGCGACCTTCTTCACGGGCGAGGCGCTCGGTTTCATCGCAGCGCCGTGCCGCTTCTTGAACCAACCCTCGAAGCTCTCCGCGTGAAATCTCGGCAGGTTCGCCTTCGGGTGCACGCCGGTCACCACCGACGACATGGCGCGCGCGGGCCCGAACGAATTCGCCAGATTGGTGAGCGGCGCCATCATGCCGCCCGCCATCTTGCCGAGCCGGTCTTGATCGCCGACGAGCTTCTTGCCGATGCCGACGCCGGCGTCTTTCGCGCGGACGAACTTCGACCGCTGGATCAGGCGCGGCACGTCCAAGTTGTACTCGTGAGGCGAGGTGTACGGGCAAACGACCCAGCACAGCTTGCATTGGAAGCAGAACTGCTCGATGCCGTCGAGCTCCTGCGTCGTGATCTTATCGAAGTTGTGCTCGTGCTTCTCCGACGTCTCGAACAGGGCCGGAAATGTGGGGCAAAGATTCCAGCAGAGCCGGCAGTCATCGCACACTTTGTATTGGCGCTTCTGCTCGGTGAACAGGTCGGCCTTGTCCCAATAGCGGGTTTCCTTGGGGTCGTAAGCCGGTGCGTTCGTCATGAAGAATCCTCCGGAGGCGGTCAACGAAAGGGACAGGCCGACAATCGGTGCCCTCCATGGACGCATCCACGGAGGGCACCGGTCCTTCGTCGCTAGCCAGTCGAGCGGCCTATGGGCTTAGAGCGAAAGGCTCTGGGCGCCCTTGGTGAAGCGGCCGGCGTGCGAGCGCTCGGCGCGGGCCAAGGTCTCGAACCACTCCGCCAGCTCGCTGAATCCCTCGTCCCGGGCGGTCTTGGCGAAGCCGGGGTACATCTGCGTATACTCGTAGGTCTCGCCTTCGACGGCCGACTTGAGGTTGGCGTCGGTGTTGCCGATCCGCACGCCGGTCGCCGGGTCGCCGACTTCCTTCAGGAAGTCGAGGTGTCCGAAGGCGTGGCCCGTCTCCGCCTCGGAGATGTCGCGGAACAGGCCGCCGATCTCCGGGTAGCCCTCGATGTCGGCGCGCCGCGCGAAATACAGGTAGCGGCGGTTGGCCTGCGACTCACCCGCGAACGCGTGCTTCAGGTTTTCGTGGCTCTTGGTTCCCTTCAGGCTTGGCATCTCTCGAACCTCCTTGTGATTTCCGGCCATATTCACGCTTCGCCCCGAAGCATCGAGGCGATTCGTTTATCGGGTATGCCCGCACGCTCGCGCGCGCGCCTGGCATGTCGGACACAACCCATATAGGTCGAATCGATAGCGCTCCACGCGATAGCCGCGCGATTCGGCCATCGCCTGCGCCTGCCCCGCGAGCGGGTCGGTTTCCAGGTCCTCGATCGTCCCGCACGACACGCACACCAGGTGCGGGTGGGCATGCGGCCGCACACCGTCGTAGCGGTTGCCCGGCATGGCGCCGTCACGGAACTCAAGCTCCAGCACTTCGCCCAGCGCCTTCAATACGTCCAGCGTCTTATACACCGTCGCCAGGCTCAGGCCGGAGTGCTCCGCGCGGACGCTCGTGAACAACTCCTCGGCCGATGGGTGGCGCTCGCTGTTCACCAACGCCCGTACCACGGCCTCCCGCTGCGCCGTCATCCGGTGCCCCGCGCCACGAATCCGCGCCATCAACGCCTGGAACCGCTCCTGGCGTTCGTGCTCGGATATAGTGATGATGCCTTTATCAATAATCATTCTCCACAAGCCTAAGCGGAGTCTCGCAAGGTGTCAAGAGGCATTAACAGGCCGCTGCGCCGGACGACGGCATTGCGCTAAACTGCAGTCGTTCGTATCCTGAAATATTAATCCCCAAAAGGAATAACGGATGGCAACGGCTCAGCGGCCCAGGCAACGAGCTCCCTCTTCGGCTCGGCGAACCACGGTCGACTGGCGGGCTGCGGGCGTGGAGTTCCTGGCCCTGCTCCTGTTCGTCGTCTTCGGCCCCGGCGTCGCGGTGCTCACCGGCGCCACCGACGGCACGCTCACCTCGGCCCGGGTGCTCACCATCGCCGCCTCGTTCGGCCTTGCCATCACGGTGCTCGTCGCGACCGTAGGCCACATCTCCGGCGGCCACATCAATCCGGCGGTCACGCTTGCGGCCTTGGTCACCAAGCGCATCTCCGTGGTGAACGGCGCCGCCTACATCGTCGCGCAGTTCCTCGGCGCCGCCGCCGGCGCGGTCGTCATCGCGGTCATGACCCCAGCCGCCATGGGCGGCGGCGCGGGCAATGGCGCGGGCACGCTCGGCGCCAACGGCCTGGCGCCGGGGGTCAGCGTCGCCCAGGGGCTCCTCGTCGAGGCCGTGCTCACCTTCGCGCTGGTCTTCACCGTTTTCGGCGCGGCGATGGACAAGCGCGGCGTCGGCAACGTGGCGGCCGTCGCCGTTGGCTTCGTCGTGCTGGTGGCGCACCTCGTAGCGATCCCGCTCACCGGCACCGGCATCAACCCGGCGCGCAGCTTCGGTCCCGCGTTGGTCGCCGGCGCCTGGGACAACTTCTGGGTTTTCATCGTCGGACCCGCCATCGGCGCCGTCGCGGCGGCGCTCCTCTACCACCGCTTGCTCGAGAAGAAGCCGGAATAGAGGTTCCCCCGCCAAGACGACAGCGAGGGCCGCCTCGCGCGCCTGGACAACGCGGCTCGTCATCCCGGTGGTAGATGCCGCCGGGTCCACGGGGCGTAGACTGCCGCATGCGAACGCGAGCACCCACGCAACGGGCTCCAACGAATCCTCGTCCGCGGGAGCACACCGTCACCCTGTTCGTGCTGGTCGGCCTCAGCGCCGTCTACGGCTACCTGCTGGCGCGGCGCTGGTTCGTCGAGGCTTATGAGTGGCTGTGGATGAACACCACGGGGCGGCCCTACACCGACATCATCCGCGAGCAGCCCTGGCTGTACGCCTTTCCCGCGGCGTTCGCCATCGTCCTAACCTTCGTGCACCTGCCGCGTCATTACTGGGCGCGCGCCCTCATCATCTATCACACTTTCTTCCTTGGCTTCATCGCCGGCCACGCCTTCTGGCCCTAGGCCGCGCGCTATTCCAGCCCCACCGTGACCAGGCGCCCCGGGCGCAGGATGACGGCGCGCCGCCGCTGCTCCGCCATCGCCCGGTCGTACTCATCCCAATCGGGGTGCTCCTTGCCCGCCGCCGCGCGATACACGTCGCGCAGCAGCAGGCGCAGCGCCTCCGCGTCGGTGTTCCGCGGGTCGCGAACGTCGGCGCGACCGTCCAGCACGGCATAGCCGCGATAGCCGGGGCGAATCAGCATCAGCGCGCAACGAGGGTCACGAGCCAAGTTCTTCGCCTTGGCGCGGTCCTCGGTCGTGGTGAAGGCCAGCCCTCCATCCCACTTGCCCACGGTCACCAGGCTCTGCTGCGGCGCTCCATCGCGACGGAATGTAGTGACTACCGCGACGTGGTTCTGCGCCAGCAATCCGTCCAGTGCGTAGATCTCCATTCGCGCCTCCCATAGACGCAACTCGTTGGCTGTCCTGCCAGGCGTGGCCGCAGTCTACCGGCCCTTCGCTGGCGGCGCACCACGCACATCGCCTAACATAGCCTGATTCGCCCAGGCGCCACGCCGCCTCGACCCGATCCTGCTCGACGCCGGAGCCGTCCGTTGCGCACCGAACCAGTCCCGGCCGAAAGCCCCAAGGCGCGCCGGGGCCTCTTCTACGGCTGGTACATCGTCGCCGCCAGCGTTTTCTCCAACGCCATCATGTCGGCCGCCTACTACAACGGCTTCTCCGCCTTCTTCCTCCCTATCGAGAGCCATTTCGGCTGGAGTCGCAAGGCCATCTCCGGCGCGCTCTCGCTGCGGCAGGTGGAATCCGGCCTCCTCGGGCCGGTCGTCGGCTTCCTGGTCGACAAGCTCGGCGCCCGCAAGCTCATCATCGCCGGCGCCATCATCTCCGGCCTTGGCCTCATCATGCTCGGCCTCACGCCCAACCTCGTCTGGTTCTACGCCGCCTTCGCCATCATCTCCATCGGTTCCACCGGCGTCAGCCACGCCGTCACCTGGCCCACCATCATCGGGCGCTGGTTCCGGCGCAAGCGAGGCCTCGCCATGGGCCTGGCCGTCATGGGGCCCATCGTCGGCGCGCCCTTCATCCCCCTCAACTCGATATTCGAGGTGAGCTTCGGCTGGCGGCAGGTGCTCATCGCCTACGGCGTCATCGTGCTCGTCGGCGTCACCGCCATCAGTTTCGTCGCCCGAGACCGCCCGGAACCCTACGGCTACCTGCCGGACGGCGAGAAGCCCCGCCCCGGCGCCGGCGCCAAGCCGCCCGACCGCGGCCGGCGCGTTGTCGACACCGGCCTCACGCTCCGCCAGGTGGTCCGCACGCGCGCCTTTTGGATGCTCTCGCTGTTCCTTGGCGGCATGTTCGCCGGCAACAGCGGCTTCAGCACGCAGCAGCAGCCCTACTTCGTGAACGACCTTGGTTTCAGCGCGTCCTCCGCGGCCAGCACCGTCATGACGGTCTTCATCGTCAGCGGTGTCGGCCGCATCGCCACCGGCTCGCTGATGGACCGCATCGACTACCGAAAAGTGCTCTCCGGCTCGGCGGCCATCATGGCGGCTTCGTTCCTTTACCTGCTCGTCGTGCCCATCGGCAACTTCTGGCAGTCGTTCCCCTTCCTCGTCCTGTTCGGCGTCGGGTTGGGCTCCACCGTCCCCATGCGGGGCGCGCTGGGCAGCCTGCTGTTCGGCAACCGCGCCCTCGGCTCCGTCATCGGCCTGCTGCAAACCACCTCCATCGCCACCAGCACCTTCGCGCCGTTCCTCATGGGCGTCGTCTACGACTGGCGCGGCGACTACAGCCTCGGCATCTGGGGGCTGCTCGCCATCACCGTCCTCATGATCGTCGTCCCGCTGTTCATGGAGTCGGGCACGACATTGCAGCGGCGCGCGGGTATCCTAGCCGGCGACAACTAGCACGGGGGGGGCCCGCCATGCACGTCCAGCACTTCATCGACGGCAAGTTCGTTGACTCTCTCGCCGGCCGCCGCTTCGAAACCGTCAACCCGTCGACCGGCCAGGTGATCGCCACCGTGGCCGAGGGCGATGCCGCCGACGCCGACCGCGCCGTGCAAGCCGCGCGCATGGCGTTCGAGAGCGGCCCCTGGCCCCGCATGCGAGCGGTCGAGCGCGCCCGCGTCCTCCATCGCATCGCCGACATCATCGACCGGCGCAAGGAGGAGATAGCACGCTGGGAGTCGACCGACATGGGCAAGCCGATCCGCGAGGCGATCGGTTTCGACCTGCCGCGTGTCGCCCTCAACTTCCGCTTCTTCGCCTCGTTCATCGAAGCCGACCACGACGAGGCGTTCAACCGCGCCGACGCCCTGTTCTACGTGCGCCGCGAGCCCGCCGGCGTCGCCGCGCTCATCACGCCTTGGAACTTCCCTCTCATGCTCGCGTCGTGGAAGGTGGCCCCCGCACTTGCGTTCGGCAACACCGTCGTGCTCAAGCCCGCCGAGCAAAGCCCCATCACGGCGTCACTCCTGGCCGAGATCGTCGCCGGGGCGGGCATGCCGCCGGGCGTGTTCAACGTCGTGCACGGCTTCGGCCCCAGCGCCGCCGGCGAGGCGCTCACCACTCACCCGTTCGTTCACATGGTTTCGTTCGTCGGCGAGTCCAACACCGGCCGCGCCATCATGAAGGCGGGCTCGGCCACGCTGAAGCGGCTCTCGTTCGAACTCGGCGGCAAGTCGGCCTCGGTGGTATTCGACGACTGCGACCTGGAGGCCACGGTCGCCGGCACGGTCGATGCCATCTACCGCAATAACGGCGAGGTGTGCCTAGCCGGCTCGCGCCTGCTGGTGCAGCGCGGCATTTACGACGAGTTCATGGAGCGCTTCACCGACGCGGCCAGCCGCTTGCGAGTCGGCGACCCGCTCGACCCGGAAACCCAGGTCGGTCCGCTCGTCTCCCAGGAGCACCTCCGCAAGGTGCGTGGCTACGTCGAGATTGGTGTCGAGGAGGGCGCGGCGTTGCTTACAGGCGGTAAGACGCCGCCCGTGCTAGCCGGAGGCCTATCCAACGGCAACTTCTTGCAGCCCACCGTCTTCGGCAATGCCAAGAACGACATGCGCATCGCTCGCGAGGAGATCTTCGGCCCGGTGCAGGTCGCGATCCCCTTCGACACCGAGGAAGAGGCCGTCGCCATCGCCAACGACTCGCCCTACGGCCTGGCGGGAAGCGTGTGGACGCAGGACCTCAAGCGGGCGCACCGCGTCGCCGCTGGCATCCGCACCGGCACCGTGTGGGTGAACTGCTGGTTCGTCCGCGACCTGCGCGTGCCCTACGGTGGCTACAAGGACAGCGGCATCGGCCGCGAGGGCGGCGCCTGGTCCCGTGACTTCTACACCGAGACGAAGACAGTGGTGATCGGGCTGTAGGGCCACGGCGCGTCATCGCCGCTTGCGACGCAGGGAATCCGGCGGCTGCACCGTCCCCGGCGATGCCATGCGCCGACAAGGGTACGGCGCGGCTTTCGGCCGCGCTGGTGAATTGCATGGCAACCGAATCCCGCTAGCCGCCGCGACCAGGGCGGGCATTGGACGAACCCGTGAGCGCCGCGCACCTCGTGCCCACGGATGCGACGGACGCCCTACTCCGACGCCCGCGCCACCGCCAGCGTCAGCGCGACGCCATCTACGTCCTGCCGCTCGACGTGGGCGCCGGGCGGCGCGCCGCCGATGATGACGCCGTCGCTCAATGTCTCCTGCCGGATGTAGCCGATGTACCGCTGGATGAGCTGCGCCGTGTCGTCGTCGACGCCATCGATGTAGGTCTCGATGCGGTCGGCGATATCGAAGCCGGCGTCCTTGCGAAGGTTTTGGACGCGGTGCACCAGCTCGCGCGCGAATCCCTCGGCCCGCAAATCGTCGGTGATCGCCGTGTCGAGCGCCACCAGCACGCCACCTTCCATCGCCACGCTCAGGCCGGGCGTCTCCTCCACGTCCAATAACACCTCGTCGGGTTCCAGCGCGAACTCGCCGACGCGCACCGGCCCTCCCGAGCGCGCCTCGGTGGCCACCCGCGCCGCGTCCGCCGTCTCGATCGCCTTGCGGATGGCGCCCAGCTGCTTACCGTACTTCGGCCCCAACACAGGCAGGTTCGGCCGAATGCGGAACCGCACAATGTCATCGGCCGCTTGCTCCACCGTCTTCACGTTCAGCTCATCCAGCACCTGCTCCGTGATCAAGGGCAACAGGCCAAGGTCCTCCGGGCGTGTCCGCACGAGCACCCGCGACAGGGGCTGACGCACCTTCACCTTGCTCTTGCTCCGCGCGGCGCGCCCCAGGCTGGCGATGCGCATGGCAAGCCGCACCGCGCGGTCGAGACGGTCGTCCACCAACGTCGCGTCCATCGCCGGGTAGTCGGACAGGTGCACGCTGTCGACGGCGTCCCTCGGCCGGAGATTGCGATAGATCTCGTCGGCGACGAAGGGCGTGAGCGGTGCCATGAGCTTGCTGAGCGTGATGAGGCACGAATAGAGCGTGACGTACGCCCACGTTTTGTCGGCGTCGTTCCCCGACTTCCAGAAGCGCCGGCGGCTGCGGCGGACATACCAGTTCGACAGTAGGTCGACGAACTCCTCGATGCGCCGGCCCGCATCGGTCGGGTCATAGCCGTCCATCGCCGCCGTCACCGTCCGCACCAGCTCGTTCAGCTCGCTCAGCACCCAGCGGTCCAGCTCGTTCGGCGCGGGGTCCCGCGTCGAGGGGCTACCCACCATCCCCTGCTTCCAGTACGACGCGTGGGCATCGGGGTCGAAGCCGTCGAAGTTAGCGTACGTAGTGAAGAAGCTATAGGTGTTCCACAGTGTGAGCAGGAAGCGGCGCAACGACTCGGCCACGAGGTTGCCGGAGAAGCGGCGTGGCGATCCCGCCGGCGAGGCCGTGAACAGGTACCAGCGCAGCGCGTCGGTGCCCTGGTTGTTCATCACCTCCCAGGGGTTGACGACATTGCCGCGCGACTTCGACATCTTCTCGCCCTTCTCGTCGAGGATGAGGCCGAGGCAGATGACGTTCTTGTAGGACGGTTTGCCCGTGAGCAACACCGACAGCGCCAAGAGGCTGTAGAACCAGCCGCGCGTCTGGTCGATCGCCTCCGTGATGTAATCGGCCGGGTAATAGGCGCTGTCGATCAGCTCGTGGACATTCCGCAGCGTGAGCGTGCCGCCGCCGGGTGCCGGCAGCGTGCGCGGGTAATTCCACTGGGCGAACGGCATGGCGCCGCTGTCGAACCAGGCATCCGCGACCTCCGGCACGCGCTTCATCACGCCGTCACCATGCGGGCACGTCAGCTCGATGCGGTCGACGTATGGCCGGTGCAGGTCGAGGCCATTCAGCAGCGGCTTCGTCTCCGGCGTGGCGTGCCCGCGAAGGTCGTCGAGGCTGCCGGCGACGTGCACGTGCGTTGGGTCGGTGGCGCACACCCAGATGGGAATGGGCGTGCCCCAGTAGCGCTCGCGCGACACCGCCCAGTCGACGTTGTTCCGCAGCCACTCGCCGAAGCGGCCCTCCTTGATGTGCTCCGGATACCAGTTGATCGTCTGGTTGCCCGCCACCAGCTCGTCCTTCATCGCCGTGGTGCGGATATACCACGACGTCTTGGCGTAGTAGAGCAACGGCGTGCCGCAGCGCCAGCAGAACGGATAGGTGTGCCGGATGATCCCCTCCCTGTAGAGCAGGCCGCGCTCCCGCAGGTCGCGAGACAAGTCCTTGTCGGCCTGCTTCACGAACTTGCCCGCGCCGGGGAAGGGGCCCTGCAGCACGCCTCGGATATCCACGGTGTGCACGGTGGGCAGGCGGTGCGCCCGGCCGAGCTCGGCGTCCTCCGCGCCATAGGCCGGTGCCGTGTGCACCAGGCCGGTGCCTTCCTCGGTCGTGACGTAGTCGGCGGCGTATACGCGGTACATCCGGTCGAGGCCGTCGGCCGCGAGCGCGGAATCCGGCGTCTCGAAGGGCTGCGCGTAGGCGAGTCCCGCCAGCTCGTTGCCGTCGAACCGCTCGAGCACCTCCCATTCGCCGTCCAACGCCCGGCCAGCCAGCGACGCGGCCAGGAGCAGCCGCTCGGCGCCATCGGGCGAGGCGACCAGCGCGTACTCTTCCTTCGGTGCGATGGCGACGGCGACATTCGCGGTGAGGGTCCAAGGCGTCGTCGTCCACACGAGCAGGGCCGGCGGTTTCGCGTCCCAGCGGCCAGCGTGGGGATCGAAGCCGAGGCGGGCAAGCACCTCGCGCGACACGCCCCGGATGGGCTGACGGTCCGCCAGCGGGAAGCGCACGTAGACCGACGGGTCGGGCGTGTCGTCCTTGTAGCCAAGCGCGACTTCGTGCGACGACAGGCTCGTGACGCAGCGCGGGCAGTGGGGGGTGACCTTATAGCCTTCGTACAGGAAGCGCTCGCCCTTGGCCGTTTGCTTGTCCCACAGCGTCTTGAAGATCCACCAGCCGGCTTCGATATAGGAGTTGTCGTAGGTGACGTAGGCGTCCTGCATGTCGAGCCACACGCCGGAGCGCTCCGTCATGCGCTCCCAGTCCTGCACATAGCGGAAGACGCTGGCGCGGCACTTGCGGTTGAATTCCTCGATGCCATACGCCTCGATGTCGCGCTTGGTCGAGAGGCCCAACTCCTTCTCCACCTCCAGCTCCACGGGCAGGCCGTGCGTGTCCCAGCCGCCGCGGCGCAACGGCAGATAGCCGCGCATCGTCTTGTAGCGAATCATCACGTCCTTGAACGAGCGCGATAGCACATGATGGATGCCGGGGCTACCGTTGGCGGTGGGCGGCCCCTCGTAGAACACGAACAGCGGCGCGTTCTTGCGAGCTTCCGTCACCCGCTGGAACGTCCGGTCCTCACGCCACTGGCGCAAGACGCGCTCCTCCATCTCGGGGAACGTGACCTTGCTGGAAACCGCCTGGAACCGACGCGCTGCATCCGACATGTGGCCGCCCCTTCTCGAAATCGCCGAAGCGTCTCGCCCGATTCAAATAAAAAGCCCGCCCTCGATCTGGAGGACGGGCATTGTCGACCCGTGGTACCACCGCCATATCCCGCGAGCGTGGCAGGCGAGAACTCGCGCCGCGTAACGGGCGGTTTCCGGCCTCTCTTACGCGCGGTGAGCGCTTGGAAGAAGCGGCTCTGGGGTGATGCGGCCGTCACGCTGCCTGCCAGGCTTTCACCGGCGAGGGCCCGATGAAAGGCCCTCCCCCTGGCTCGCTAATGGCGCCTCGCACGGCCGCGTGGCCCCGTCATCGCCGATGCGGCCCACGATACCACCGCGCGTCGTTTTTCGTCAACGAAGCCGACACCGGAGCACGGCGGGCGCGCCAGCGGCGCCGCGTCAGGCGCGTCTATCGCTCCCAAACGGTTCGGCGTGCCATGCGCGACGCACCCTGGTCGCAAATGGCCTCGTCCGACCGGGTAGCCGGCATCCGGAAGGGGCAGGCCATGTTCGAGTACGGCGTCGACACCATCGTCTTCATCGGCATCGAGGGGCTTGGGTTCGTGCTGCTCGTGGCTTCCTTCCTGGCGGGCAACCTTTTCGACTTCTTCCAGAGCGACCTCGACGCGGGCGGCGGCCATGCGGCGGACGCCGGCTCGCTAGTCAACACGCAGGGCGTCCTTGGCCTCATGACCGGCTTCGGCGCGACTGGCTGGGTCCTCACCGGCTATTTTGGCATCAACCCCATGGTCGCCGCGCTGCTCGGCCTGGTGGGCGGCCTGCTGGTCATGGTTCCCGCGACGATGCTCTATAACGGGCTCCAGAAACAGTCCGGCGGATCGAGCTACAGCGAAGCAGACGTGATCGGCATGACTGCATTGGTGTCACTGGCGATACTGGCGAACGGCATGGGGCGCATTCAGTTCACGAAGGGCGGCACGTTGAACTCTGGCGCGGCGCGGTCGTCCAACGGCGTGCCGATCAGGCAGGTCGAGCAGGTACGGGTGGAGCAGACCGTGGGTGGCGTGTTCCTCGTCCGGGAGATCACCGAGCAGCCGCCGGCGGCGGCGCCGCGCGGCATCTAGGGACCGGAATCGTTCGACAAGGAGCAGGCGATGGCACTCGGCATTGGCGTGGCGGTACTGCTGGTGGTGGTGGCGTTCGGCGCGATGCTGGGAACGTGGGCATCGCGCTACCGCAAGGTGGGCCCGGACGAAGTGCTGATCATTTCCGGCCGCCGGCGCCGCATCGTGGGCGCCGATCGCCAACAGATGGAGGTCGGGTATCGCATCGTGCGGAATGGCGGCACCTTCGTGTGGCCGGTGGTGGAACGCGTGGGGCGGCTGTCGCTACGCGTGATGAACACCGAGGTGGTGACGACGAACGCCATGTCGAAGGAGGGCGTGCCGCTGGAGGTGGCCGGCACCGCGCTGTTCAAGGTGTCGAGCTCGAATGAGGGCATCACCAACGCGGCCGAACGGTACTTGGGCAGGAGCGAGGACGACATCGAGAAGGATGTGAAGCTGGTGCTGGAAGGCCACCTGCGCGGGGTGTGCGGGACGCTCACGCCCGAGCAGATCTATCAGGACCGCAACGCCTTCCAGGCCAAGATCGTGGAGCAGGCGTAGGGCGATCTGCGGCAGCTCGGCATCGACCTGGACACGCTGACGCTGCGCGACATTCGCGACCCGAAGAAGTACCTGGACTCCCTGGGTGAGAAGCGCACGGCCGAGGTGCAGCGCGACGCTCGCGCCGGCAGCGCGCAGGCCGAGCAGGAGGCCACCATCGTCGAGGCGCAAGCACGGCAGGCGGCCGAGGTGAAGGCGGCGGAAGCCGACGCGCTGATCGCCCAGGCTCAGCGCGACCTGGAGATGAAGCGCGCCCAGTATGAAGCCTCGATCGCGACGGAGCGGTCGCGGGCGGCGCAGGCGGGGCCGCTGGCCCAGGCGGAGGCCGAGCGAGCCGTGATCGACGCCAAGATCATCCTGGCGGAGCGGGAAGCGCAGCGCAAGGAGCGCGAGTTGGAGGCGTTGGTCGTGAAGCCGGCCAGGGCGGAGCGGCGATCGATCGAGATCAAGGCGCAGGCGAACCGCGAGCGTCTGGTGCGCGAAGGCGAGGGCGAGGCCGAGCGCGTGCGCGTCATCGGCCTGGCGGAAGCGGACACGCTGCGCGCCAAGCTGGAAGCCGAGGCTACGGGCCTGCGCCTGAAACTGGAGGCGGAGGCGCAGGGCTTGGAAGCCAAGGCCCTGGCAATGCAGAAGCTGAACGATGCATCCATGAGCCTGCAGGTGGCGACCGAGCTCATCCATGTCCTGCCCCAGATGTTGGAGGCGGCGAACCGGCCCCTCGAGAAGATCGGCGAGCTTCGCGTGATCGACTTCGGCGGCGGCAATGGCGCCAGCCCAGTGCAGAAGATATTGGGTCTGACGCCGCAGGGGTTGAGCACGTTGAACGAGACGCTACGAGCGACGCTGGGGTTCAGCCTGCGCGAGGCGGTGGCATCGCTCCGCAGCGGCGACGCGACGTTGTTCGCGGGCATGAAGTCACCCGCCGCACAGGCCCCGCCCGAGACCAACGGCAAGTCGGTCGTGGCGGAGCCGAAGCCGCCCGCGGGGGGGTAACGGGATGGCGGAGCCCTTCTGGCCGGCGCATGCGCCGGTGGCGGTGGGCTGCTACGATGCCGCGCAAACGTCCGTGGGAGCGTGGACACATGAGCGACGTGGACTTGCACGACAAGGTGGTGATCGTCACCGGCGCGGGGCGCGGCATCGGCCGCGCGCTGGCGCAGGGCTTCGGGCGCGAGAGCGCGAAGGTTGTCGTCGTGGGACGGCGCCTCGGCACGCCCGACGATCCAGAATCGTTGTCGCACACCGCGAAGCTCATCGCTGACGCGGGCGGCGCGGCGCTGCCGGTGCAAGGCGCCGTGTGGGACATGGCGGCGATGCAGCAGGTGGCCTACCGAGCGGTGCGCCACTTCGGCGGCGTCGACATCCTGGTGAACAACGCGGGCATGTATTACGCCGAGACGTTCAGCGACATGACGCTGGAGCAATGGAAGGAGACGCTCGACGGCTACCTGACCGGGGCGTTCGTCTGCTCGAAGGTGGTAGTGCCATTGCTGATCGAGCGGGGAGGCGGGCGCATCATCCACCTTGGCTCGAACGCGGCGAACAGCACCGATGCCGGAGCGTTCGCGTATGGCGTGATACGCGGCGGCATGGTGCGAATGACGATCAAGATGGCGGCGGATTTGAAGCAGCAGAAGGTCGCGGTGAACTCCTACGGTCCCGGCTTCGTGCGGACGGAGCGGGTGGTGCAGGTGGTGGGCGACGGCAACCCGGCGTTGAGCCGCGCCCGCCAACCGGAGGACACGGTGCCGGAGGTGCTGTGGCTGGCGCGGCAGCCGTTGGACTACACGGGCAACGTGCTCTACAACAACGAGTTTGGGAAAACCTGGGGGCCCGGCGTGGCGGCACAGGAGTTCAAGCACGACACGGCGCCCCAGTGGCAGCAGGGACGGTGACGGCCGACGACGCGCTGCGCCTAGTCGTCGCTGGCGGCGGGGCCGCGCAGGCGCTTGATGCGGCCACGCAGCGCCTTGCCACGCAGGCGTGCCTCCTTGGCGGCGCGTGGGGGCTTGGTCGCGCGTCGCGGTTTCGGCGGGCGAGTGGCCTGGCGCAGCAGCTCGACGAGGCGGAGCATGGCGTCGGCGCGGTTGCGAGGCTGCGTGCGGTGGCGCTCCGCGCGGATGACGAGCACGCCGGCGGCGGTGAGGCGCCGGCCCGCGAGGGCCGCGAGCCGTTGCCGCACGTCGGACGGCAGGGCCGCCTTGGACGTGT